>CAYTYG010000281.1:525-791 GCA_964441515.1 uncultured Treponema sp. | reverse complement strand
TGCTGGGCGCCCGAATAGTCTGGATCGACAGCGTAGCCCAGGTGGAAAAAATGTCCTTGAGCGGGAGATTCGCTCGCCTATTCGCGAGCCTGTGCCTGGCGCAATGGCCGGAAATCGCGCGCGACAATCCGGGCGTCGAGTACGCGGGGGAGCTCTTTTGATCTTTGTGACAGTCGGAAGCATGTTCCCGTTCGACCGGTTGATCCGGACTATGGATACCCTGCTGGCAGAGGGCGTGATCACCGAACCCATACGGGCCCAGATCG
>CAYTYG010000281.1:0-515 GCA_964441515.1 uncultured Treponema sp. | reverse complement strand
GGCGAATTCGAACCCCGATACATGCCCTTCGACCGATTCATGGACAAGGCAGCGTTCGACGCACTCCTCCAGGGGGCGGATTGCATCATTTCCCACGCCGGAATGGGAACCATCGCCACGGCGCTCTCCTTCGGGAAACCTCTGCTTGTATTGCCGCGCCAAAAGAAATTCGGCGAACACGTCAACGACCACCAGGTTCCCACGGCCCGAAAGTATGGAGAACTGGGCCATGTATTGGTAGCTCGGGAAGCCTCGGATATCGCTGTTCTCTTACCCGAACTGCGCCGTTTCCGTCCTATACCCCGTATAGTGAACTCTAAAGGGCTTGCGGAACGAATCGGTATTTTCCTGCGGGAGGAGCAGGGCAAACTATAACGCAAACACGGACGTTTTTATCTCGCCGCTCTTCGGGGACCTGCTCTTTTCTAATGGATAGCCTTCTTCCCGAATCCCGTCCTCCGATATACGGAAAGAACCAGCTTCATATGCTCGAAAATCTCCCGGGCCGTGCTTCC
>CAYTYG010000280.1:0-4495 GCA_964441515.1 uncultured Treponema sp. | reverse complement strand
GACCAGCCCGGACAGGCTGCGGTTTAGCACCGCCTCCTCGGATGCGCGGACGCGGAGATTCTGGAGGGCCGCGGAGTTGATGTGGACGACCTCGCCCCCCCCGTCGACGACGATGATCCCCTTGTCGATGCAGTTGATCACCTCGTTGATCTCGGCGTTGTGGTTGACGATCTTGTTCGACCGCTCGACCCCCGCCAGCTCGCTCTCGATGATCCCGGCCATGTACTTCAGCATCGAGACGTATTCGGACTCCTTCGTCTCGAAGGTCCGCAGCTGGTCCTCCGAGAAGCACGCGAAGCTGACGACCCCCGCGACCTGCCCGTTGAACCGGATGGGATAGGTGATGTTGCGCTTCTCCGCGCACACGGAAAACTCGGCGCAGCCGCGGCAGGTTTCGTTGCTGCACCGGTCCGCGTTGATGACAAGCTCCCCCGAGGAAAGCACCTTCGCGAAGATGGAGTTGCCCGGGCTCGTGTCCCGGCGCTCCCCGAACCCGCCGGTCCCGGCGATGCGCCGGAGCCCCGCGTCCACGACCGTCACGTCGACATTGAGGCTTCGGGAGACCAATTCGGCCACTTCCTGGATCTTGCTCTGGGCCAGCTTGAGGTAGGATCTGTTCATTTCCCCTGCGTCCAACGGCGGGATCGGCGGTTTTCTCGTCCCGTCGTACCCATTATCGCACATACGCCGCAGGGGGGTAAACCTTCCGAGCCCCGCCCGCCCCCGGTCCTTGGTTGACCCGGGGCCCCTCATCGCCGATACCTAAGAGGGGGGTGGCCGATGAAACGAGCTCTAGCGGTTTTCGCGCTTCTGGGTATCCTGGTCCTGGGCGCCTCGGCGGAGCGCCTGGAGCACAAGTTCCGGGCCGGGGAGAAGTACCGTGTCCTGTCCACCGTGGAAGAGGACGTCTACGTGAACCGGCGCTTCTCCCATCGGGCCCGGATCCACAACCGCATATCCTTCGAGACCGCGGAAGCCTACCCCGACGGCTCGGGGCTCCTCCGGGGCGAGTTCCAGACCTCCACGCGGTACGAAGTCCTCGAGGCCTACGTGCTGGACCAAAGCTACGAATCCGAGTACCGGCTCTCCCGGAACGGGATCTACGATATCTCCGAAAGGTACTTCATGCCGGTGGTGCGGAATGTCCCCACCTTCCCGGACCGGGACCTGGCCCCCGGGGATACCTGGGCGGCCCCGGGGGAGGAGCGGCACGACTTCCGGACGGAATTGAAGATCCCGGAGCCCTTCGTCATACCCTTCACGGCCAACTATACCTACGCGGGGCCGGAAACCCGGGAGGGACGGGACCTCCGGGTAATCAAAGTCTCCTACGCCATCTTCCATCGCCCCCCGGAGCCCCGGATTCACGGGGGAGTCTTCCCCACCCAGATCTCCGGCTGGTCCGAGCAGACCCTCTACTGGGACCCCGTCCGGGGCGGGCTGGACTCCTACGAGGAGAGCTTCCAGTTCGTGCTGGAGCTGTCCAACGGAGCGACCCTGGAGTTCCGGGGCAGGGCGGACGCGAGGATCGAGGAAGCCCCTCCCCTGGACCGGGAGGGCCTGGCCCGGGAGCTGGAGGACGCGACCCGGGACCTGGAGAACGTAAGCGTCGAGGCCGTGGACGGGGGCGTCACGATCACGATCGAGAACATCCAGTTCGAGGCGGACTCCGCCCGCCTGACTCCCGAGGAGAGGGACAAGATCGCCCGGATCGCGGAGCTCCTGAAGAGATACCCCGAACGCGACATCCTGGTGGAGGGCCACACCGCCCTGGCGGGGACTGCGGAGGGGCGCCGGAAGCTCTCGGTGGACCGCGCCGCGGCCGTCGCGGACCAGCTGATCCGTCTGGAAGCCCGCAAACCCGACCGCGTCCTGGTGCGCGGCTGGGGGGCGGAGCGGCCCATCGACACGAACTCCACGGAGGCGGGGAAGGCGCGCAACCGCCGGGTCGAGATCACGGTCCTGGAGAACTAGCGGCAGCCGGGGGCCGGGCCACCTCGCCAGCCCCGGTCCGGGGGCGATCCGACCGGGCTCAGCCCTTCTCGCTCCCCGGACGGCGGGCGTCCGCCTCGGCGGTCAGCCGGGTCAGGTCGAACTCGGCGGGCATGCGGGTGGGCCTCCCGTCGGGCCCCACGAAGCCCCAGTCCACATCCGCCCGGGCAAGCACCTGCCCGCCCCGCCGTATGATCTGGCGCATGGTCCCGCTCACCCGGCCGGACTTCACGGATTCCGAGCTTATCTCCAGGTTTTCCTCGTTGAAGGCCGGCGACCTGTACTCGATGCAGACCTTGGCCACATACAGGCCGTAACCCCGGGCGGTCATGGCCTTGTAGTCCAGCCCTACGGCCTCCAGGTACTCCCCCCGCGCCACTTCCAGGTAGTGCAGGTAATTCGCGTTGTTGACGTGTCCGTAGCCGTCGCACTCGTAGGAACGGACGCGGAGTTTCGTTATATGGGTCATGGGACAAGTATGCCCAAACCGCCCGGGAAGGCGCAAGCCGTCCGAGGTTCCACGAAAACTCGGCGTCCGGCGGTTTTTCCTGTGGCGGAAGCCCGCGCTTTTGGATACAGTAGCCGGGACGCCGCCACGGCCGGCCCCAAGCCCGGAAGGCTTCCTAAACCGGCCCCCGGTTTCGCATTCCCGCGGCGTTTCGGAGGAACCATGCGTCCCTACCTGGACGATCTGACGCGGGAGGAAACCGCGGTCCTCGCGAGGATACGGCTGGCCGTCACGGCCCGGCTCGCGGCCCTCGCGGCCTCCCTGGCTCCCGGGCTCGGGGAGACGGCCTCCCGGCCCTTCCGCCTTGCCCTGCGCGCGCCGGGCCTGCCCCCGGCCCGGGTCTCCTGCCGGGGAGGCGGCCGCCTGGAGGCTTCCGCGGGCGGCGAAGCCCCCGCCTTCCGGGGTTTGGCCGACCTGACCCTGCGCTTCCCCTCGGCCCGGGACTGCGCGCGGGTCCTGGACGGCGCCAAGGGCGCGGTCCTGCCGATTCCCGGCGGCATCGGAGCCGGCCGCGCCCTTAAGTATTTCCGCACCGCGGCGGCCGCCGCGCCCCGTATCCTGAAGGCCCCGGATACCCCCGACGCCGTCCGGGCCAAGCTCCTCCTGGAGGCCGCCCTCTCCGCCCTCGCCGAGACCGCCAACGCCGATCCCTACGTCGCGCCCAAGCTCGCCCACGCCCCGGACGGCGTGGTCCTGGTGGACGCCGGGGAGGGCGTGACCCGGGCCGTCCGCAAGAGCGGCGGACGGCTGTCGCTGGAGGCCGCGCCCGGGGAGGGCATCCGGCCGGACGCGGTCCTCGCGTTCCGTAGCCCGAAGGCGGCCGCGGCCGTCCTCTCGGGGCGGCGGTCCGCCGTGGTGGCCCTCGGCGCCTGCGAGGCCTCGATACGGGGGCTCCTCCCCCTGGTCCAGGGGCTCTTCGCGGTCCTGGACCGGGCATCGCAGTACATGGCCGTCAAGGCCGAAAGGGAGGCCGACCATGGCCGATGACCGCTTCGCACTATCCCGGGCCGTCTTCGAGCGCGCCGCCCGGGTGGTCCCCGGGGGCATCTACGGCACCAAGGCCCCGGGCTTCCTCATCCCCGGCAAGTACCCCTACTACATCGAGAGCGCCTCGGGGCCCCGCATCACGGACGCGGACGGCAACGTCTTCCTGGACTACCTCTGCGGCTTCGGAAGCCAGATCGTGGGCTACGGGAACCCCGCCGTGGAAAAGGCCGGTTCCGAGCGGTCCGCCCGGGGAGACCTGTTGAACCAGCCCTCCCCCGTCATGGCGGACCTCGCGGAGCGCCTGGTGGCCCGCATCCGGGGCATGGACTGGACGATCTTCGCAAAGAACGGCACCGACGCCACCACCCTGGCTATTTCCCTGGCCCGGGTCGCCACGGGCAAGCGGGTCGTTGTGGCCGCACAGGGGGCCTACCACGGGGCGGCCAACTGGTGCTCCTCCAACCTCTTCCCGGAGCTGGCCCCGGACCGGGCGGACGTTGTCTTCTTCAAGTACAACGACCTGGAGGGCCTGGAAACCCTGTTCCGAAGGCATAGGGGCGGCATAGCCTGCGTAATCCTCACGCCGCACCACCACCCGGCCTTCGCGCGGCAGGTCCTGCCGGACCCCGAGCTCTACCCGACCGTGCATCGCCTGTGCGCCGCGGAGGACGCTCTCTTCGTGATGGACGACATACGGGACGGGTTCCGGCTCCACCCGAACGGGAGCCACGTCCGGTTCGGGGCGAAGCCCGACCTGGTATGCGTGGCCAAGGCCCTGGCCAACGGGTGGCCCCTGGCGGCCCTCCTGGGCACGGACCGGGTCCGGGCCGCCGCGAACTCCTTCTTCATCACCGGGACGTACTGGATGTCCGGCGCCGCCATGGCCGCGGCCATGGCCTGCCTGGACGAGATGGATAGGCTGGGGGGCGTCGATCGGCTGGAAGCCCTGGGAACCCGGCTGCGGGAGGGGCTGGAGTCCGCGGGCCGCGACTCGGGATTCCCGGCGCG
>CAYTYG010000279.1:0-4532 GCA_964441515.1 uncultured Treponema sp. | reverse complement strand
TGGAGCTGGGTCATCTCCTTCCACCAGAACCGCTGGATGCGGTTCTTGAGCTCGACGCCCGCGGGGCCGTAGTCCCACGCGCCGGACTGGCCGCCGTAGATCTCCGAGGACTGGAAGACGAAGCCTCTCCGCTTGGCCAGGGAGACGATCTTCTCCATCGTTACGCTAGAATCCATGGATGTACTCCTACTTTCGCCACAGAACGCCCGAGGCGTTCTGCAACGCGAGCGCGCCGCGCGCGCTCACGAGCCCTGATTTCGAACCGCCGACGGATTACGGCGGTCCGCCGAATGGGCATGGCCTTCCCCCGGGCCCGATCGGGAAATAAGCGCCCTCCGGTGGCCAGCCATTTCCGTATGCGGGAGAATGACTGTGCTTGGAGGTGAGTCTACCTCAAAACGGACCGCCGGTTCTACAGGTTGAACCTGACAACGCATTCCCGAACGGACTGTTGACAATTCCCGCCCGTGAGTCAGAATTAATAAGGAGTGATGGGAGTTCTTCGATTTCCCAAAGGAGGAACCATGAAGAAGATCCTGCTCGTCACCATGGCGCTGATCGCGGCGCTCTCACCCCTGGCCGCCCAGGGCTTTTCCATCGGCCCCAAGGCGTCCGTGGGAACATCCGGCTGCCGGGGAGCCCTTTATGATGATTTCCTCGACGATAATAACTATAAAAACAAGTTCAATTTCGCCTTTTCCGGTGGACTCACCGCGCTATATGAGCTGAGTCCCATGCTGGGCATCCAGGCGGATATCCTTTTCGCTCGCCTTGGTTTCAAATATGGGGATGATGATTATTGGGAATCACATAACTTCAATAGCATCAATCTTCCCGTATACGCGCGGTTTACCTTCGACCTCGGAGACTTCTCCGTCTACGCTCTCGCCGGAGTGGATCTGGCATTTCTTTTTGGAGATGTTAAATATAAAAACTCGGCCGGGCCTTCATCATCTGCTAGCGTGAAGGACGCATACGATACTCAGTTCAACTTCGGAATCGCCGTCGGGGCCGGCGTATCCCTGCCCCTGGGTTCCGGAACCGCGGATATCGGCCTGCGGTATCGTACGAATCTAAACAAGGTCGTAGACGATTGTAAGCAATTCTTCCAGTCCCTGATGCTGGACTTCGCGTACCGGTTCGCGCTCTAGCATCCGTCCTTGTTTCTTAATCAACGGCCCGGACAAAATCGGGCCGTTTTCTTTCCTCCCGAATACCGAAACCTTAGGCCGGCATCCGGAAGGCCGAGATCTAGCCCGGGGGCTTCGATCTATGGAGTTGTGAGAAAATCCGCAATTCGGATGGTTTTTTTAAATTTCAGCGCTAAATTGTCGAATCATGAAATTGGGCACGGTTTATGTGTCCTAACATTCTAGGAGGAACCATGAAAAAGTTACTGATCCTGACAATGGCGCTGATCGCGGCGCTCTCACCCCTGGCCGCCCAGGGCTTTTCCGTCGGCCCCAAGGCGTCCGTGGGAACGTCCGGCAACCGGGGAGCCGATTGGGAGGATACTCTCGACTTTCAATCCTACAATAACAAGTTCAATTTCGCCTTTTCCGGGGGACTCACCGCGCTGTATGAGCTGAGTCCCATGCTGGGCATCCAGGCGGACCTTCTTTTCGCGCGCCTTGGTTATAAAATGGGTGATGATGATCATTGGTATTCTTCTAACTTCAATTCCATCAATCTACCCGTATACGCGCGGTTCACCTTCGACCTCGGGGATCTCTCGGTCTACGCTCTCGCCGGAGTGGATCTGGCATTTCTTTTTGGAGATGTAAAAAACAAAAACCAGGATGGGGATTTACCATCTACGAGCGCGGATGACGCATACGATACTCAGTTCGCCTTCGGCATCGCCGCCGGGGCCGGCGTTTCCCTGCCCTTGGGCGACGGCCTCGCGGACATCGGCCTGCGGTATCGCACGAATCTAAACGAGGTCAAGGACAACAACAAGTCATTCTACCAGTCCCTGATGCTGGACTTCGCGTACCGGTTCGCGCTCTAGCATACGTCCTTATTTCGTTTCAACGGCCCGGAATAAACCGGGCCGTTTTTTTCGGGTTCGCCCGAAAACTGCGCGGAAGGCCGAGAAACGGCCCCGAATTCCCGGCCCGCGGTTCCCGACGGCAGGTTGTCGAAAACATGCCCGTCGTCCCGGCATGGAAGCGCCTATAGCGTACATCGAGAGATCGAGGCTATCCGGGGGGTGGACGCGCAGGAATCCTCCAAATATTCCCGGTTGACTTCTAGAATTTTCAATGGATAATAATTGAGCAAATGACCGTAATTATCTTCAATCTGTAGGAGGAATCATGAAGAAAATCTTGATCGTGACGGCGGTTTTAATAGCCGCGCTCTCCCCCCTGGCAGCCCAGGGTTTTTCCGTCGGCCCCAAGGCTTCCCTGGGAACGTCCGGAGACCGCGGCGAAGACTGGGAAGTCTATCTATCCTGGACGGGTTACGAAAACAGGTTCAACTTCGCCTTTTCCGCCGGGGCGACGGCGCTTTTTGAAATATCTTCCGGATTCGGAGTCCAGGTTGACGTGCTCTTCGCGCGCTTCGGCGCGAAGGCGAGCAACGAATCCGGAGAAACAAGCCATAATTATAACGCTATCAATCTGCCTGTCTACGGACGATTCGCCATTCCCCTCGGAAGCCTGGATATCTACGCCCTGGCGGGATTGGATATAAACCTGATCTTCGGAAACGTAGTCGACGAAAACGGCGATTCCGTAAGCGCATCCGACTATTTCGACAACACCTTCTGGTTCGGAATCGCCGCCGGTGCCGGCGTTTCCCTGCCGACGGGCTCCGGCACCGCGGATATCGGCCTTCGGTATCGGACCAATCTAAGTAAATTCAACACGGACGCGAACACGAAATGGTACAACCAGGCACTCCTGCTGGACTTCGCGTACCGGTTCGCGCTCTAGGTCCTTCTATTGGTTAAAAAAAGCCGTCCCGAGAGCGATTCCGGGACGGCCGTCGGGGACGTCGAGCCCGAACGACGGGAACCGGAAGCCGCCCCGATGGGCGATCCCTCCGCCCCGGAGCGTCCGGACAGGGCGTCCATGTGGAGGGTTTTCCCGGACGGCGCCGTCACGATGCTCGGCGCGCACTACGTCCATCACTCCTTCCTGCCCCACGACCATGACCATTACGTCGTCAGCCTGATCGAGAAAGGCGCGCAGCGCTTCCGGCTCGGCCGGGAACGCTACGAGACCCTTCCTCTCCACCTCATCCTCATCAACCCCGGGGAGATCCATACCGGCGAGGCCGCGTGCCCCGAGGGCTTCGTCTACCGAGCCATCTACCCGACGACGGATTTTTTCGCTTCCCTCGCCGAAGAGGCGGGCGCCAAGGGAGGCGCCCCGCCCTCTTTCACGAAGTCCCTGGTGCGGGACCCCGAGCTCCACGGACGGCTCCTCCGGGCCCACGCGCTCGCGGCGTTGCCCTCCCGGAGCCTGGAGGCCGAGGCGCTGCTGTATGAAGCCTTCGCCCTATTGATAGCCCGGTACGCCGAACCCAAGCCCGCCGCCTCGCCGCTCCGCGGGTCGCGCCGCGAGATACTCCGGGCCGTGGACTACATCCGGGAGCGCTTCGCCGGACATATCGGCCTGGGAGAGATCGCGGCGGTTGCGGGGATGAGCCCCTACCACTTCGCTCGGACCTTCCGGGAGGAGACGGGCATGCCGCCCCACCTTTTCCTGGAGAATCTGCGGGTCCGCGCGGCTGCCCTCCGGATCCGGAAGGGGGCTCCCCTAGCGGACGCGGCCTATTCCTCGGGCTTTTCGAGCCAAAGCCACCTCTGTTCCGTCTTCAAGCGCGTCCTGGGCGCCTCTCCCTCGGTCTATCGCGAAACCGCAAGATTCTGAAAGACCCTCCGGCCGCGGCCGGGTTAGCATTCCTCATCTCAAGCCGAGGGGTGGAAAATCGTGAAGTTCGACACAAAGATCGCGTTGGTGATTCGGGATGGACTGGACGCCTGGCAGGAACTCAACATCGCGGCCTTTATTGCCGGCGGCATAGCGGCCTCGACGCCCGAGCTTATCGGGGAACCTTATAAGGACAGGTCGGGGATCGTCTTTTCCCCGATGTTCGGCCAGCCCGTCCTCGTCTTCCGCGCGGACGCCGCGGGGATGAAGGCCGCATTCGAGCGGGCCCGAGCCCGGTCGGATTCCTCCCGCATGCCCCTGTACACCCGGGAGCTCTTTTCCACGGGCAACGACGAGGACAACCGGGCGGCGGTCGCGGGCGTGGACGCCGAGGACTTCGACCTTGCGGGCTTCGGGGTCCACGACGCAAAACGGGTCGTGGACGAGATCGTGAAGGGGTTGCGCTTGCACCCGTAACAGACCGGGCGCCGTTTCCCCGGAGCATGCGCGGCCCGCCGACCGACCGGATTCGTCCCTGCTTTCCGGCCAGGGAAGACGGGCTTTTCCCCTTTCCATGGATTATAGTAAAAGCACCTATCCTGCCGATTTCCGGGGGAATGCTATGCCACAAGGCTCGTTGCGCATCAAGAC
>CAYTYG010000278.1:1847-4541 GCA_964441515.1 uncultured Treponema sp. | reverse complement strand
TCGCGCCCGTGAAGGAGCCCTTCTCGTGCCCGAATAGCTCGCTCTCGATGATGGACTCCGGCAGGGCGGCGCAGTTCACCTTCACGAAGGGGCCGTCCGCCCTCTTGGAGTTCCGGTGTATCTCCGCGGCCGCCAGCTCCTTGCCGGTCCCGCTCTCCCCGGTGATGAGCACTGTGGCGTCGCTGGGAGCCACCTGGGAGATCATCCCGTAAACCGCGCGCATGGCGTCGCTTTTGCCCACGAACGAGCCCGAGGCGGCGCCGGAGTCGGCGCAGGACTCGGGGCTCCGATCGCCGGCCCGCAGCCGGAGCTGCTCCTCCAGGATGCGCTCCCTCAGCTTGGCGGAATCCGCTATAAGGGCCGCGGTCCTCTCCAGGATATGCGCGTCCTCGGATCGGCGGGAATCGGGGCAGCCCCGGCGCTCGGCGCTTAGGGTGCCCGTGACGGCGCCGGCCTGGCGTATGGGCACGCAGTAGTAGGTTACGCCCGCAAGGTCCCCGGGAGGCCGGGCCCCCGCCCGGTTCAGGAAGCGTGGTTCCCGGGCCAGATCGGGAACCACGAGGGTCTGTCCGGACTCGAAGACCCCGCCGACCAACCCTTCGCCCAGACGGTAGCGGCCGCGGCCCTTTTCCTCCGCCGTATAGCCCCGGGCCTCCTCGACCTTGAGTATCCCCGCCGACCGGTCCAGGAGGGTGACCATGCCCCGGCCGAGCCCCGCCCGGGTCTCCAGGAGATCCAGGATGGGAGCCAGGGCGTCCCGGAGCTCCACGTGGTGGTCGAGGGTCCGGGCTATATCGAACAGGAGGCCCAGATCTTCCAGGTTGGAAGCCCGCCGTTCGGCCAGCTGGCGGATTGCTTCAAGATCCATGCGGCAAATTACTACAAAAATGTAGGATCACGCAAGGGAGAAGTCCGGAAGCGGGCAGGCGCCCATCCGTGGCCGCTTAGTTCACCACCTCCATGATCTGCTCCTCGATCGGCTTGCCCGGAAGGACCATGGGCAGGACGTGTTCGTCGATGCCGACGGCGCAATCGATCAGGGCGGGGGAGCGCTCCCCGAGGGCCCGGGCAAGGCTCTTTTCCAGGTCCGCGAGGCGTTCCACCCTCCAGGCCCGTATCCCGAAAGCCTCCGCCAGCTTCACGAAATCCGGCGGCCGGTCCAGGTCGGTCTGGGAATAGCGGCGCTGGCAGAGTATGGTCTGCCACTGGCGCACCATGCCCAAGGTCCGGTTGTTCATGATAACGACCAGGATAGGCAGGCCATAGTGGGCGATCGTGCCCAGCTCCGCGAAGTTCATTCGGAACGAGCCGTCCCCGGCGATGTGGACCACCTGACGGTCCGGCAGGGCGGCCTGGGCCCCGATGGCCGCCCCGGTGCCGAATCCCATGGTGCCGAGCCCCCCCGAGGAGAGGAAGGTGCGGGGCTCCGAAAAGCCGTAGTACTGGGCGGTCCAGATCTGGTGTTGGCCCACCTCCGTCGTGATCACGGAGTTTTCCGGGACGGCGGCCCGGATGGCCTCGACGGCGGCCCGGGGGGAAATCCCGTCCGCGGCCTTCGCCGGGGGCGGCTCCGTCTTCCACCTGTCCACCTGCTCCCTCCACTGCGGCCGCGCGACCCGCTCGAGCCGGGGAAGGAGGCGGGAGAGGAGTTCGCCCACGTCCCCCACCAGGGCGTGATAGCAGGGAACGTTCTTTCCGATCTCCGCGGGATCGATGTCGATGTGCAGGATCTGCGTGGAGGAGGCGAAGCTGCCCGGGTCGCTGATGACCCGGTCGGAAAAGCGCGTCCCTATGGCCAGGAGGAGGTCCGAGTTCCGGACGGCCGAGTTGGAGGCCCGGGTCCCGTGCATGCCCACCATGCCCGTGCAAAGGGGATGCCGGGACGGGAGGGCCCCTTGTCCCATCAGGGTCAGGGCCACGGGGGCGTCCATGAGCTCGGCCAGGGAGCGCAGGGCCTCGCCGGCGCCCGAGGCCAGGACCCCGCCCCCGGCGATGATGAGGGGCTTCCGGGCCGAGGCGATCAAGGCGGCCGCCTCGGCCATCTCCGGCTCCGAGACGGACCGCGCCGTCTTTCCGTTCTGGGACGCGAAGACTCCGCGGGCGGGTTCGGTCGCCGGCTCCCAGTTGGCCGAGGAGGAAAAAAGGTTCTTGGGTATGTCGACCAGAACCGGGCCGGGGCGCCCCGAACGGGCTATCTCGAAAGCCCGGCGCATCGTGGCGGCCAGGAGGTCGACGTCCTTCACGAGGAAATTGTGCTTGGTGATGGACATGGTTATTCCCGTGATGTCCACCTCCTGGAACGAATCCTTCCCGAGCAGGTTGGTGGAGACGTTCCCCGTGATGGCCACGACGGGTATGGAATCCATGTAGGCCGTGGCCAAGCCCGTGACGAGGTTCGTGGCCCCGGGGCCGCTCGTGGCGATGACGACGCCCACCTTGCCGGAGGCGCGGGCGTAGCCGTCCGCGGCGTGGGCCGCCCCCTGTTCATGGGAGGTGAGCAGGTGCCGTATCCTCCCGGCGTTCCGGTACAGCTCGTCGTAGAGGCTGATCACGGACCCGCCCGGAAATCCGAAAACGGTATCCACGCCCTGTTCCACAAGGCTCTCCACCACGATTCGCGCTCCCGTCATCATCATTTCGCGGCCTCCTCGATGGCCTTCACTAGTGAGCTGATATCGGAGCTTTTCTCAACGT
>CAYTYG010000278.1:0-1837 GCA_964441515.1 uncultured Treponema sp. | reverse complement strand
TCCGTACCCAGCACGGTTTCCGAGGCCTCCCCGGTGGATATGTCCGGGCAGCGGAAACCCTTCTTCAGGACCGACGTCACGGCTTTCTCCAGGGCGGCGGCGCAGGGCTCCAGGTTCAGGGAGTGCCGCAGGAGCATGGCGCCGGAGAGGATGGCGGCCAGGGGATTTGCCTTGTCCTGCCCCGCGATGTCCGGCGCCGAACCGTGGATGGGCTCGTAGAGCCCCGGACCGCCGTCGCCCAAGGAGGCGCTGGCCAGCATGCCGATGGACCCCGTGAT
Source organism: uncultured Treponema sp. (assembly GCA_964441515.1). Lineage (GTDB taxonomy): Bacteria > Spirochaetota > Spirochaetia > Treponematales > UBA12059 > JAAYUR01. Next base: position 1,559 of record CAYTYG010000278.1, on the reverse strand, counting down.
CATGCTGGCCTCGTCGGATAGGATGTCCCCGAACATGTTGCTGGTGGCGATGACGTCGAACTGCCCGGGATTGCGCACGAGCTGCATGGCGCAGTTGTCCACGTACTGGAACGATAGCTCCACATCCGGCCATGCGCCCGCCATGGCCCGGGCGGTCTCCCTCCAGAGGCGGCTGGTCTCCAGGACGTTGGCCTTGTCCACGACGCAGAGCCTCTTCTTCCGGGCGCGGGCCGCGCGGAACGCCATGGAAAGGAGGCGGGTGATCTCGCCCCGGGAATAGCGCTCCGTGTCCCAGGCTTCCTCCCCGTTGATGGTTCGCCCCCTGTCCCCGAAGTACATGCCCCCGGTCAGCTCCCGCACCATGAGGATGTCGAATCCGCCGTTCACGATGGAACTCTTGAGGGGACAGGACAAGGACAGCTCCGGGAAGAGGCGGGCGGGCCTCAGGTTGGCGTAGACCCCGAGACCGGCCCGGATTCCCAGGAGGCCGGCCTCCGGCCTCAGGGCGGAGGGCAGGCTGTCCCACTTGGGGCCGCCCACGGCCCCCAGGAGAACGGCGTCGGCGGCCTTGCAGGACGCCAAGGTTTCGGCCGGGAGGGGTACGCCCTGGGCGTCCAGGGCGGCGCCTCCCAGGAGGGCGTTCTCGAACCGGAAGGAGATGCCGAAGCGGCGCCCCACGGATTCCAGGGCGCGGACCGCCTGGGCGGTGACGTCCGGGCCAATTCCATCCCCGGGCAGGACGGTTATAGAGTTTCGCATAATTTCCAACTTTCCGGCGTCGAATTCACCCGGGCGAGGTCCGCCCCGCCCGCCGAGAGCTTGGTAGACACGTAGCCGACGAGACCGCCGGCCTCCATGATCTGCCGCATGAAGGGAGGGAAGGAGGCGGCCTTGAAGCGCGAACCCTTCGTCTCGTCCAGCACGAGCCCGGCGTCGAAGTCCAGGGAGAGCATGTCCCCCCCGTCGACGGCCTCCGAAGCCTCGGGGCACTCCAGGATGGGAAGCCCGATGTTGATCGCGTTGCGGTAGAAGATCCGGGCGAAGCTGGCCGCCACGACGCAGGAAACCCCCGCCGCCTTGATGGCTATGGGGGCGTGCTCCCGGCTGGAGCCGCACCCGAAGTTCTGGCCCGCGACTATGATGTCCCCGGGGCGCACGGTCTTCGCGAAGGAGGCGTCGATGTCCTCCATGCAGTGGGAGGCCAGCTCCGCGGGGTCGCTCGTGTTGAGGTACCGGGCGGGGACGATGACATCCGTGTCCACGTTGTCCCCGTACTTGAAGACTCTTCCGTTCGCTTTCATGCTGGAACTCCTTGACGGGCCGCCGCCTCCGCGAAGGACGCGCGGGACGGGGCGGGCATCAGCTCCGAGGGATCCGTTATCCTCCCGGCTACCGCGCTCGCCGCAGCCACGGCGGGGCCGGCCAGGTAGACCTCGGATTTCGGGTGGCCCATGCGGCCCACAAAGTTGCGGTTGGTGGTGGCCACCGCCCTTTCCCCGGCGGCCAGGATGCCCATGTATCCCCCCAGGCAGGGGCCGCAGGTGGGGGTCGATACCACG
>CAYTYG010000277.1:0-4563 GCA_964441515.1 uncultured Treponema sp. | reverse complement strand
CGACGTATGCAACCGCCTGAAAAATCGCCATTACCGTCCAGTAGGTTTTCAGGTCCTGGATGACCTTCCGGGAACGCTCGGAGTGGATGTTGGCCACAACCCGGCCCGTGGGGCCCGCCCGCTTCATGGCCTCGTAGAGGCACAGGAGCCCGGACTTGCCCCCGGCCCCCAGGACCAGGACGGAATCCCCGGGCTTCACGAGCTTGGCCGTCTGGGCCGGGGCTCCCGCCACGTCCAGGGCTGCCAGGGCCAGCCCCTCGTCCATGTCGTTCGGGAGCTTCGCGTAGATCCCGCTCTCAAAGAGGATGGCCTGCCCGTCGATCTCCACCCGGTCGATCTCCGGGTGGACCTTCAGGATCTTGTCGACCTTGAGCGGCGTGAGGGAGAGGGACACCAGGGAGGCGATCTTGTCGCCCACCTTGAGGTCCCGGTCCTTCAGGGCCGAGCCGATGCGCGCCACCTTCCCGATGAACATGCCCCCGGACCCGGTGACCGGGTTCTGCTGCTTCCCCCGGGAGGCGACGATCTCCAGGATCTTCGCGCCTATCTTCTGGGCGTCCCCGCCGGCCTCCTTCTCGATCTGCGTGAAGCTCGCGGAATCCACGTTCAAGGCTATCACGTCCACCAGGATCTCGTTGTCGTAGAGAACGGACATGTCGTTGTTGATCTTCCGGGCCGTCTGCGGCATGGCTCCGACCGGATCGATCACCCGGTGCGTACCGTACTTGCACCCAAGGCTCATGGATACCTCCTTTTGGCAGGAAACAATCTTCTATTTTGTCCCGGGTGGAACGAATCCATCCCGGATGAGTCCGGCTGCCGGAAAATCGGCCCCCGGGATAGGGCTTCCGGGTCTACCAAGCCGTCGAAAACGCATCCCGGTGTTTCGTGCTATTTATTATAGGATTGGTATTGAATGTTCAACATGCAAACGATTTGTTTATCCTATAATCACTATTATACAGCATTTCCCCAAATGCGCAATACGAAAACGGAAAGGAGGGCGGCCCGGCGCGCGGCGGGAACTAAAAAAAGATTTCGCGTATAGGGGGAGCTGGGATTTTTTTCTGGAAGGCTTCGGAATCACTTACGGCATGTTGCGTTCGATCTGGTTCTGGTAGCCCAGGAGGATGTCCTTTACCCGGAGGAGCTTGTCCTCCCACCCTTCGCTCCGGTAGAAACCCACGGCCACGCAGGCCTTGATCCTTCCGTTCTCGCCGAAGATGGGTATCCCGACGCTCAGGTTGTCGATCCCCAGCTCGTCCACGCTGAGGGAATAGCCCCGGCTGCGGATCCGGGCGTACTCCCGCAGGAGCTCCTCCCGGGTCGTCAGGGTGTTGTAGAAGGTCTTCTCGAAGGTCCGTCCCGCCAGCACGCGTTCTATATACTCCGGGTCCTGGTAGGCCATCAGGACCTTCCCGTAATTCCCCTTGTTGGGCGGGTAGTAGCGCCCCGGGACGTCGTTCAGCTTCATGGGCTGGTGGACCTCGATCTCGATCAGCGACATGATCTTGCCCCCGTCCATGACGGCCATGCCCACGGATTCCTTTATGATGTCGGAGATCTCCGAGAGGATATCGATGAGCTTCGAGTGGAAGTTGTTGTTGTACAGGTAGGTGGTCCCGATGTGGTACATCTCCGGGCCGACCTTGTAGTACTCCCCGGCCTTGTCGCAGATCACCAGGTCGCACTCCTTGAGCACCTGGAGTATCCGGTAGACCGAGGAACGGTTCATGCCCAGCTTCTTGGCCAGCTCGATCGTCTTGTACTCGTAGGGCGGGACGGCCAGCTGCTTCAGGATGAGGACCGCCTTGTCGATGCTCGTGTTCTGCTTGTTCTCCATGCCGGGAATCCCCCGCGTCTAGCTTTGGGCTTCGATGGACCGCGGAAACCAACTTCGCGGAGATATATATACTATCGAATACCCGAGGGAAATAACAGGATGTTGAGAATTTGTCCCCACCTTTTCAACACCCTGGTAAACCTCCGGGAGGGCCCGGCGCGGCCGGGGCCTTGAGCATCCCGGGATTTCCTGTACTATATCCTCAGGAGCGAACCGGGACATGGGAAGAAAACGGTCGAGGCGGGCGGATGGATAAACACGGTAAGGCCGCGCGCCGGGCCCCAAGGGCCCTCCTGGCGGCCGCGGCGTTCGCCTTCCTTTCCCTGGGGGAGCCGGCCCGCGCGCAGGAAGCGGCCTTCTACCCCCTGGGGCTTCCCTCCTCCCGAAGCCTTTCCCCGGTCTTCAACCGCTACGCCTCCCTCCCGCCCTTCACGGCCCGGCAGCCGGCCCGGGGGGAGCTCTTCCTGGTCCCTACCCTGGAGCTGTCCCAGGTCATGCTGGCCTCCTGGAAGGTCCAGCCGGACGGTTCCGAGATCCTGGAGTCCGACCTGGATTTCGAGGCCCTTTCCCTGGAGCTCCCGGTCTCCTGGGGACTGACCGACGGGATATCCCTGGAGCTGGACCTGCAGGTCCAGTACATCTGGGGGGGCTTCCTGGACGGGATCATCGAGGGCTTCCACGGCTTGTTCGGCTTCCCGAACGGCGGCCGGGAGGAGGTTCCCGCCGGGCAGGTCGTCGTGGACGTGGACACGAGGAACGGCTACTCCCTCAAGCTGGAAGGCCCCGCCCTCCTGGTCTCCGACCCCGTCCTGGGCGCGGCCTTCCGGCTGGTCCGTACTCCCTTCCTGGGCCTGACGGGCCGGGCGATGGCCGCGGTGCCCCTGGGTCTGGGGAAGGGACTGGCCGGAAACGGGCTGCCCCAGCTGGGCGCGGGGGTGTACGCGGACCTACGGCCCGCCGGCGGGCTTAGCATCCACGCCATGGCGGGGGGAGTCCTCCCCCTGGAAAGCTTCGGGTGGACCGGTCCCCGGCCCTATCCCCTGTTCCAGGCCCGGGCCTCCGTCCTGGCCCGCCTGGGGCGGGTCGCGCTCCTCTTCGTGGATCTGAACTTCCGGACCTCGCCGACACGCGGGTACATCCTGGACGGGGGCAAGGATCTCTTCGGCCAGCCCAACGCAGACCTCCTGGTGGGCCTGGTTTTTTCGGGCCCGGCAGCGCGCCGGGAAGGCCGCTTCGGCTCCTTCTCGGTCCAGGAGGACCCCATAACCCACAACGCCTCGGACATACGCTTCCTGGCTTCCGGGGCCTTCCGCTGGGGGAAGACGGGGCCCGGAACCATAAATCCAATAGGATCAATAAGATAGGCAAGATCGACAAGACGGGGGAAGGGGCGGGGTTCGTTCCCGACCGTAATCCTGCTCCTCCTTCCCCATCCTGCACATCCTGTCGGACCCGCGGCTTTCATTCCCGGGCCGAGGGCGCAAAAAAACCGCGGGCTTCCGCCCGCGGCTCGCTGTTTTCCTAAGATCCGGCCCGGCCGGCCCCGTACCCTTACAGGATGATCTTGCCCCCCAGGATCAGCTTGAGGCGCTTAAGGGGGTACTCGGAAATGTCGTAGGGAATTGGACCATATTCATTTCCATACATGTCATATTCATAATACTCACCCTTTACAGTCCCGAAGGGGAAGAGGTAGAGCCCCTTGATGAAGATCCCGATGGGTCCGAAGTTAACCCCCAGGCCCCCCCCGATCTGCCAATACGTGGTGCCCATGATGGGATTATCCGGATCGGGATCGTCGCTGTCCCTCGCGTAGTCCTTGGCCATGAGCCCGAAGCCCATCTCCAGGAAGGGGTCCAGGAGGGACGAGTAGCCCAGGAAGTGGCCCTGGGCGTAGAGGGTGAGGTCGTAGTCCACCATTGGTACCAACCATTCCCCAGGATAGCTATAGGACCAGTCCTCCTTGTAGAAGGAGAAGTTGGCGGAGAACCCCAGGGCCAGCTTGTCCATGGCCAGCTCTATGAAGGGGCCGTAGAAGACGCCCTCCCCCTCCCCCAGGCGGTCCCCGAATTCGGAGAACCTCATGCCCGTGTCGGAATAGATGGCCGCGTTGATCCCCACGCCTATCTGCGCGAACGCGCCCGCGGCCGCCACCGTCAATATCGCCAGCGTTGCAGCGATTTTCTTGTTCATACCCGTACCTCCTTGGCGTATGAAGGCGCGAATCTCCTTCCGCGCCCCACGAAAACAACAATATACCGTGGGTTCCGCAAAAAACCAGTATCCCCGGCGCCCCCGGCGGGGTTTGGTAGACGGGCCGGTCCTGGAAAGCCCAGGCCCGGCGTCGTATATTAACAGCGAAGCCGGGCCGGCGGAAGCCCGGGCGGTTTTTTTGTACAGTCTCCGGCGGAATCCGGACGATAACTAGTGCGAGGGTGTATAGGCGCCCGCTTTCCGCCGGGCCTCGACTTCCAGGACATCCCGCCAAGGAGGAAGATACGTGAAAAAGACTCTTGCGTTCCTGCTCGCTCTGCTTTGCCTGGGCGGCGGCCTCGCGTTCGCCCAGAACAAGACTTCCCTGAACATCCAGTGCAGCGAGGTCGGCGCGGAGGTCTACATCAACGGCCGCCTGGCCGGGCAGACGACCCCCAACTTCTCGTTCCTGGTGCCCCGGGGGAATGTCCAGGTACGGGTCCAGAAGAACGGATTCCGGACCTTCG
>CAYTYG010000276.1:0-4572 GCA_964441515.1 uncultured Treponema sp. | reverse complement strand
TCGACGCCCTGGAGCGCTTTATCCTTGATATCCTTCGAAAGCCGGGCTCCCTTCAGGGAGAGCTGAAAAGCCTCGACCGCCTTGTCCGTCAAGGCGTACCGCTCCCGCAGGACGTTCTCCCCGATTTTTCCCTCGACGTACTGTTCCGTCATGCCGCGCTCGGTCTGCACGTTCTGGACCAGGATCGAGGTGGCCCGCAGGAATTCCAGGTTTCCGACGCTGGCCTGCAGGCCTAAAAGATTCGCGGACGTCTGGAGAACGATGGCCACCGCGAAGCCCAAGCCCACCAGGATAGAGACGAACAGGGGGACAAGGAGCTTGAACTTAAGGGAGCGTTTGCGAATCCGTGGTTTCATAAATTCGAGTATAGCCGCCGCAGGAGCCGAGATAAAGGCCCAGCCCCTCTAGGCGGGGACAGTAAACCGGTACAGGGAGCACGGTTCCGCGAATTTCTATGCCGCGTCCCCTCCCCGGACGCACCATCCCGATCCCTCCGCTTCCCGGACCTTCTCCAGGGACCGGGCCCAGCGCCGGAATATGAGCCGGGCGGCAAGGTTTCGGGGGCAGAGGTTGCCTACGTACCGGAGGAGCCGGTTGAAGAACCCGGGGATCACGACCGGAACCCTCCGGCTTAGGCCCTCCAGGGCCTGACGGGCGACCGCCTCCGGCTCCATCGAGGACAGCTTCCCGGCAAAGCCCTGGGAGCGAACCTTCTCCCGGATGTCCGCGCTCGTGTAGATGCCCCCCGGCGCCAGGGCCGTGACCCCGATGCCCAGGGGCGCGAGCTCCTGCCGGAGCGCCAGGCTCCAGTGGAGGAGGAAGGACTTGCTGGCGGCGTAGACCGCGAAGAGCGGCATGGGATAGAAGGCGGAAAGGCTGGCCACCGTCAGGATGGAGGCGGGGCGGGATTCCCGGAGGCTGGGGATGAGTCCGTAGGTTATGGCCAGGGTGGACTGCAGGTTCACATCGACGGTCCGACGCTGGAACTCGCCGGGGATGCGGTCGAAGAGCCCGTTCGCCCCGATCCCGGCGTTATTGACCAGGAGCCCTATCTTCCGTCCCCCGGCCGCGGCGAACCGTACGAAGGCCTCCTGGTTTTCCGGCCGGGACAAGTCCAACTCCGCCTCCGATGCGAATACCCCGTACCGTCGGCGCAGCGTCTCCGCCAGCTCCGGCAGTCCTTCCCCGGGCAGGGAAACCAGGATGAGGTTCCACCCATCCCGGGCGCAGACCTCCGCGAAGGCCGCCCCCAAGCCCTGGCTGGCTCCGGTTACGACCGCGTACTTCCCTTCGTGGACTGATTTCATGCACCGCTCCTTAAACATCGTATTAAACAATTGTTTAATATATCGCGCCCCAGGAAAACCGTCAATATTTGTTTTAATCGTTTGTTTTATAAATACGCTTAAAACCGCGTTGACCCAAGACCGGAAGCCATGTAAAGTAAAAGCAAGAGAGGGCGTTCCTGGAGTATAGCAGGCTGCTGCCAAACTGCGCAGGCAGGTTGTCTGCAGCCTGCCAAGCGAGCATCTCCCGCCGCCCGGGAGCATTACCTTGTTGGAATCAGCCGGCAGCTTGGCCGGGAAGACCTGCGTGGTCACGGGTGCGACATCCGGTATAGGGCTTGCCGCCGCCAAAGCCCTGGCACGGCTCGGGGGATTCGTCCTCGGGGTGGGCAGGGATGCGGGAAAAATAGCGACGGCCCGGGAGGAAACGGACAGGGAAGCCTTAGCCTCGGGAGCCCCGCCGCCCCGGTTCGAGCGGGCCGATTTCGCCTCCCTGCGGGAGGTCCGGGCCTTGGCGGAGCGCCTGTCCGCCGACCTGGAGAGGGTGGACGTCCTGGTGAACTGCGCGGGCGTGTATACGGCCCGGCGCGCCCTCACCTCCGAGGGGCTGGAGACCCAGTTCGCGGTGAACCACATGGCGCCGTTCCTGTTGACGACGACGCTCCTGCCCCGGCTGCTCGCGTCGCGGGACGCGCGGGTCGTAACCGTGAGCTCCGACTCGCACTATTACGGGCGCATCCGCTGGAAGGACCCATCCCTGGGCCGCTTCTACCTGGGCTTGTGGGCGTACGAGCAGTCCAAGCTGGCCAACGTCCTGTTCTCGTACGAGCTGGCGCGGCGCCTGGGCGAGGAGTCCACAATCACGGTGTACGCGGCCGATCCGGGGCTCGCGAACACCCAGATGGGCAGGAAGCACGGGAAATGGACGCCCAGCGGCATCTTCTGGGACCTCCGGAGGCGGGCAGGCACGAGCCCGGACGTCCCGGCCGAGGCTATAGCCTTCCTGGCGGCCTCGCCGGAGGCGAGGGGCCGGACGGGGCTGTACTGGAGGGACAAGAAGCCCAAGGAATCCTCCCGGAGGTCCCGGGACCCCGAGGCTGCCCGGCGGCTCTGGACCTTAAGCGAGGAGCTGGCGGAACGGGCCCTAGAACGAGAGACCGGAACCGTCGGAACTCCGGCGAAGGAAGGCTAGCGTTTTATGGAAGACAAGAAAAGCCGCGACACCCGGGAAGCCATACGGCTGGCGGCCATCGACCTCCTGGAGCGGGAAGGCGGGACGAACATCACCACCCGCGCCATAGCCGCTGCGGCCGGAGTGAACGTGGCCGCCATCAACTACTATTTCCGCTCCAAGGACGCCCTTCTGGAAGAGGCGCTCCGGTCCACCTGGACCCACTCGCTGGAACATTTCCATGAGTATCTTGGCGGGGATCCCTGGGACTTACGCAAGGGAATCGACGCGTTGGCCGGTTTTTTCCTGGAAGGAGGCACCCGGTTTCCCAATCTTGTCCGGGCTCATATTTTTGGCCTGAGATTCTCCCGGAAAAACCAGGAACCCCGGCATTCCGTCACAGGCGCCGGATTATTCAGACTCGTCCGGGAAACGGCCGAAAAGGTCGCCTCGTCCTTGGGAATCGAGACGAGCGAGGAGCTGATCCTCCGAACCGGCGCCTTCTTCGCGGCTATCGTACACACGGTCCTGCTGCCGGATACTTTCCCGTCCCTGAAGGAAGAGGGGCGCCTGGATCTGTACCGAAAGGTGCTGGTGGACGACTACCTGGCCGCGGTCCTCCGCATGCGATAGGCCCAGGCGGCCGGGGGACGCTTTTGCACGCGGAGGCCGGAAAAACCGCGGAATCCGCCGCTTTTTTTTACGATTTTCCTCAACCTTTCCCGCGCCTCGGTGTCCAACCCTGAAAGGGCGGTTTGCATCGTCCCGACGCCCATACATCCCGAACGGAGAGAAAACTATGAAGGAAAAGAACGCGCCCTGGGCTTTCCTGGACGAATACCGGGGAACCCTGTTCAAGGGCGAATGGCCCACCCTGGAGGAGATGTTCCGCATATCCGTCCGGCGGCATCCCGGCCGGCCGTGCTTCACGGTCTATTCCCCCGACCGGCTTTCCCTGACCTATTCCCAGGCCCTTGAGCGCATAGAGCGGTTGGCTTCGTTCCTGGCGGGCTCCGGGGTTCGCAAGGGCGACAAGGTGGCCGTGACGGGCAAGAACTCGCCGGAGTGGGCGGTGGCCTACCTGGGCATCCTCTTCGCGGGGGCGACGGCGGTGCCCGTCGACTACCAGCTCCGGAACGACGAGATCGAGAATATCCTGCGCGCCTCGGACTCCCGCTTCCTCTTCGTGGACGAGGAAAAGTACATGGCCTTCGACCCCGCCCGGCTGGGGTTGACCGGAAGGTACTCCCTCTCCCCGGGAAAGCCCGGATACGTCTACGATCTGGCCCCCACGGGAGCCGCCGTCTCCGAAAAGGCGGGGGAGAAGGACCTGGCGGCCATCCTCTTCACGAGCGGCACCACGGGCACCCCGAAGGGCGTCATGCTGACCCACCAGAACTTCGTGGCGGACTGCTACCTGGCCCAGGGGAATCTGTCCGTGTATTCCACGGACGTCTTCTACGCCCTTCTGCCCATCCACCACTCGTACACGATGCTGGCGGTCTTCATAGAGGCCATGTCCCAAGGGGCCGAGACCGTATTCGGGCAGCGCATGGTCACCAGCCAGATCCTGAAGGACCTGAAGGAGGCGAAGGTGACGATGTTCCTGGGCGTCCCCCTCCTGTTCAACAAGGTGTTGACGGGCATCCTGCGGGGGATACGCGCAAAAGGCCCGGTCGTCTACGGCCTGATACGCTTCCTGATGTACGTTTCCGGGGTGATCAAGAAGGTCTTCAAGGTGAATCCCGGCAAAAAAATCTTCGGATCCATCCTGGACAAGGCCAGCCTCCGGACCATCCGCATTTGCATTTCCGGAGGCGGCCCCCTGGCTCCCAGCGTCTTCCGGCAGTACAACCAGCTTGGCATCGACTTCGTGCAGGGCTACGGGCTCACGGAAACCAGCCCCATCATCGCCCTGAATCCCGTGGAAGCCTACGTGGAGACCAGCGTCGGGCGGGTGGTCCCGGGGGCGCAGATGAAAATCCTGGATCCCGACGGCAACGGGCGCGGAGAGATCATCGTGAAGGGTCCCATGGTCATGCAGGGGTACTACAAAGACCCCGCGGCCACCGCCGAGGTCTTCACCCCGGACGGGTGGTTCCGGACCGGGGATTT
>CAYTYG010000275.1:0-4586 GCA_964441515.1 uncultured Treponema sp. | reverse complement strand
TTCCAGGAATACTTCCGAAACCTCCTGACCACGCTGACGGTGGGAGACATCCTCTCCGGCCTGGGAAAAAGCGTCATCTTCGGGGGTATCATTTCCATCGTCTCGACCTTCCAGGGCTTCTCGGTCTCCCGGGCCTCCACGGAAATCCCCGTGGCCGGGATACGCGCAGTGGGCCAGAGCTTCATGCTCTGCATCCTCGCGGACGTGGTCATCACCCTTATGCAGTACGTGTGAGGCAGGGATGAGCGACGCGCTTAAAAATCCCGTTATAGAGCTCCGCTCCGTCTCCTCCTCCAGTTCGGGATTCGAGATCCTGAGGAACGTCTCCGTCTCCTTCGCGGAGGGGGCCACCACCGCGGTGCTGGGCTCCGCGGGAAGCGGCAAGAGCACCCTCCTGAAGACGGCCGCGGGGCTGGTCGTTCCCGAGTCCGGGTCGGTGCTCTTCCGGGGAAGCTCCCTCGAATCCTTTTCCGGGGACGACGAGCGGTACTTCCGCAGCCGGACCGCCTTCGTCTTCCAGGACGCCGCCCTCTGGGCGAACCAGACCATCTTCAACAACATCGCGCTGCCCCTCCGTGTCCACAAGCCTTGGATGGGAGAAAGCGAGATCGCCGAGAGGGTTCGGGAGGTCCTGGGCCGGGTGGGTTATTCCGAAGGGCTGGCGCTTCGGCCCGCGGAGCTTTCGGCGGGGGAACAGAAGCTCGTATCCATGGCAAGGGCCCTGGCGTTGGACCCGGAGCTCCTGTTCCTGGACTCCCCGGCCACCGGATTGGACGAGGACGCGGTGGAGCTCCTGTACAACGTCCTGGATTCCCTGAAAAAAGCCGGAAAATCCCTGCTACTGGTGACCGGGGACATGGGCTTGGTCCATCGCATGGCCGACCACGTCGTAATAATTCGGGAGGGCCGGATCGCGGCCTCGGGCCACTACGACGACATCGTGGCCTGCGACGTGCCGGAGACCGCGGGACTCGTTGCCCGCCTCCGCGCACGCGGAGCCCGCAGCCCCTCGCCACGGGCGGTCGTCCCGAAGCCCGAGACCTGTCCCGATGCCGGGGAATCCGTTCCTGGGGCGAACGAGGAGAGAAAGCCATGAAGTTCCGTATCAAGCACGCCGACCGCATCGTGGGGCTTTTCGTCCTGGTCGCCGTGGGCCTGCTCTGCGCAATCATCATCCTCCTGGGGGCGAACCAACGCTGGTTCGCCAAGAATTACGATTTCAAGTCCCGCTTCTCCTCGGGAGCGGGCATCGCGCCGGGAACCGCCATCCAGATGCGGGGTTTCCAGATAGGGAAGATCAAGAAAATCACCCTCACCGAGGACAACCAGGTGGACGTGGATTTCCACATCTACGACACCTACTACCCCAAGGTCCGGCGCAACTCCCTCCTGGAGCTGTCGGTCTCGCCTATCGGCCTGGGCAGCCAGCTCCTCTTCCACCCGGGCCGGAGCGACGAGGTGCTCCCGGAGGATTCCTTCATCCCCTCCGCGGAATCCCCGGAGGGCCTGGCCATCCTGGAGCAGGACCTGGCCGAGATACCCGTTCGGGACGACACGATCTCCCGCCTGATCGCCGGGCTCAACCCCCTGCTGGAGAACGCCAGCCGGACCCTGGTCACCGTGAACCGAACCTTGACGGAAATCAACCGCGCCTTGGCCGGACAGAGCGCCGGCCCCCTCGGGGACATAGTCCAGAACGTATCCCAGGCTACGGCGGACCTGCCGAGAGCCGTGACCGAGGCCACGGACCTCGTCGAGAACGTGGAGTCCCGGGTAGGCGGGCTTCTGGACGAGCTGCAGGGCGTCCTCGTTTCGGTCAACGCCATAGCAGCCAGCCTGGCGCAGGCCGCCAAGGAGATGGAGGACCCGACGGGGCTCGTTCCCAAGCTCCTGGACCCCCAGGGCTCCCTAAAGACCTTCCTGGACGACAACAACGCCCTGTACAACAAGGTGCTGGGCATGATGGGGGACATCGAGAGGAGCGTACGCAGCCTCCGGGAAATAATGGGGTCCCTAAGCTCGGAGATGCCCAAGATCGCCTCCCTGCTGGAGGAGGGGAAGACGACGCTCCAGAAGACCCAGGATGTCCTGGAGGGGCTCAAGAACAATCCCCTCCTACGGAAGGGCATTCCGGAGCGCCAGGAACAGCAGTCGCTCTACCGCAGCATGCGGGAAGGGAATTTCGAATGAGGCGGACAATCTTGCTTCGGACGGCTACTGCGGGCGCCCTGCTCCTTGCCCTGGCGTCCTGCTCCACCGCCCCCAAACCCACCGCGGAGGTCGTGGTGCGGAAAAACCAGGCTGCGGAGTACTCCAAGCTGGGGGACGGGTTCCTGGCCAAACGGGACTATGCCTCCGCCCTTCGGTTCTACGAGGAGTCCCTGCGGGAGAACAAGTCCGTGGACAACGAGGAAGGCGTCGTTGCCTCCCTGAACTCCATAGGCCGGGTCTACCTGGCCGCCGGGCGGACGGACGAGGCGGAAGCCACCTTCCGGGAGGCCCTGGACTACGCGGGGCCCCTCCGGAATCCTTCCTTCCGGGCGCTCTCCATGGCCAACCTCGGGGAGGTCCTCTACGCCCGGGGCGAGCGGGAGGAGGCGCTGGCCCTGTTCCAGGAAGCCCTGCCCCTGGCCTCCCGGGACGAGAGGACCCTGGCCGTCCTCCTGCACGACCGGGCCGTCGTCTACCGGGACCAGGGGCTTTGGTACGAGGCGGAATCGGACCTCCGGCGGGCCGCCGGGATAAACCAGAGGCTGAAGCGTCTTTCGGAGTACGGGGCGAATCTCTATGTCCTGGGAAACATCCAGCTAAAGCGGGGAAATGCCCAGGCGGCCTTGGCCACGGTCAAGCAGGCTTTGGCCGCGGACAAGACGGCGGAAAACGCCGCAGGAATCGCCGCGGACCTGGAAGCCCTGGCCTCGCTTTCGAGGAAGCTCGAACAGCCCCAGGAAGCTTTCAACTTCTACCGGCGGGCTTTCGACGTTTTCGTATCCATGGACAGCGGCCGGGACGCCCTTCGCTGCGCCCGGGCCCTGGAGTCTCTGGCCGGGGAGTTGTCCCGCGACCAGGACGCCCGGCGGTACGCGGAGTACGCCAAGCGGATCGAGGAGGCCGTGACGGCGGCCCGGCAGCCATAGGGACGTTTTCCGGGGCTCCCCGGGATCGAAACCGAGAAACGGCGCCCAGGCGGGCGCTCAAGCCCCGATGACCGTCCCCTCGAAGGGCCGACCCTCGAGTATAGCCTTGAGGTTCTCCAGGTCCCGGCCCGCAGCGCAGACGACGCGAAGGCCCAGTTCCTCCGCCTTGCGGCTGGCCACGGGATCGAAGGGGACGTTCTTGCCCGGCACCCAATCGTCCCCCACCAGGGCGCGGAATTCCTTCCAGCCAATGGCGTCGATCGGTTTTGCCTCGGGATCCTTGCGGGGATCCGCTGTGTATACCTTGGCTATGTTGGAGAGGTTGACGACCGTCCCGGCCCCGAAGCGTTCCGCCAAAAGGACGGCGTCGTAATCCGTGGAGAACCCGGGCTTCCATCCCGCCGCCACCAGGACCCGGCCGGTAAACACGGTCACGGAAGTCGGGTCCGTGACCACGTCCCGGGGGCAGAACTCCCCGAACAGGGCCTTCACGAGCTGGGCGTTCAGCCGGGTTGCCATGATCCCCACCCAGTCCTGGGCCTCCGGTTCGGCCCGGGAGCCGGCCTCCCGGTAGGCCTTCTGCCATTCCCGGGCGGGACCGCCGCCGCCCACCACGAGAATCAGGCGGCGCTCCGGGTCCGCGTCCAGCCAGGCGCGGGCCTGGGAGAGGAAGGCCTTCAGGAAGGGAATGTCCGGCCTGTCGGGCGCGACGATGGAGCCGCCCAGGGAAACGACGGTGGTCATGGGTTCCTCCTCGGGTGCACTATAGCGGAAGGGCCGCCCCGCGTCGAGCGGAACGGCCCTCTCCAGGAAAGAAACCGGGAACGTCAGAAATCCGAGGAGCCGAAGAAGTCGTCGTCGTCCCCTCCCAGGCCGGGGAAGCCCGCCCCGCCCTCGTTGCGCAGGGCATAGAGGCGCTCGGCGTGTCGGAACAGGGCCATCAGCCGTGCCAACCGCTCGCGGTCCTCCCGAAATTGCTTGAGGAAGGCGCCCACGGTCAGGCCGGGGCGGATATCGACTCGCTCGGCCGAGGTGCCCGCGACCAGCGCGTCGGCTTCGTCCAGGCGGTAGTAGATCCTCTCGTAGAGGAATAGGATCTTGCGTATCTCCAGGATGGGACCGGCCAGCTCCTTCTTATCCCGTAGGGTCTCGGGGGATCGCGGGCTCACGCGCGCGCCGGCCTTGTCCTCGTCCATCCACTTGCGGAAGGCGGCGCTCGCCTGGAGCCGGTCCATGGCCGCGGAGAACCGCGTACCCAGGTCCGCGTACCTCTTCTCGTAGGATGCCACTACGCGTCCCGGATCGGCCCGGAACGCCCCGATCTCCTCGGCGAACCAGCGGTTCGCGAAATCCTCCGGACTGGAGACGGCTATGGGCACCCGGCGCAGCCTCTCCGCAGGCCTTTTTTCCACGGCTTCGCCCCGGGGAACCTGTACGGTCGTCTCGCCG
>CAYTYG010000274.1:0-4588 GCA_964441515.1 uncultured Treponema sp. | reverse complement strand
GCTTCCGTGGTCTGGGGGAAGGAATACCAGTATCGCCACACGGGGGATCCCATGAAGCCGGTCACCACGGAGCAGCCCATGTTCTTCGCGGCCCGGGCTATCCGCTTCATCTCCTCGGTCCCCCAGGCCACGATGGCCTCGGGCTTCCCCTTCACCGAAGGCGGCGCGAAGCCGTCCAGCCTCGGGTCCCAGGGATCCCCGACGCACTGACCGGCCAGATGCCCCTGCAGAGCCCATACCCGGAGCTTGTTGCGGGCCAGGATCTCCCGGCGCCCCTCCACGTAGCCCGGATCCGTGGCCGCGGCCCCGGCGTCCATATGGTCGCCCCAGCACGCCGCCTCCACGCCGTCGAAGCCCATACGGCCGGCCTTCCCGCAGAAGTCTTCGAAGTTAAGGTCGGCCCATTGGCCGGAAACCAAGGTCACGGGACGGCTCATGTTCTCCTCCTCACACATCTGTCCAGGCAGAGTCCGCCCGGGAACTGGCCGCGCAGGCCTCCACGAAGCGCAGGCCCCAGGCCCCCTCTTCGGCGCCGGGGTAATCCAGGTCGACGCCCCCGGGCTCCGTGCCTGACTTTATCTTTGCCAGGGTGCTCAGGAAGGGCGCGTAGACGTTGGCCAGGGCCTCGATGAAGCCCTCGGGGTGTCCGGCGGGCAGGCGGCGGAAGGCCTCCGCCTCGGGATGGAAGACGTCCCGCCCCGAGACGAGGATGCGCTCGGGCTCCCCGAGGCGGCAGTAGCGCAGCCGCGCAGGGTCCTCCTGGCTCCATTCCAAGGATCCCACGGAACCCACAAGGCGGAAGCGGAGGGCGTTCCCGGCGCCCGGCAGGGCCTGGCAGACCCAGTAGAGGCCCTGCGCCCCGCCCGGATACTCCGCCATCACCACTCCATTGTCGTCCATGGTCCGCCCGGGCGCCAGGGTGGAGAGCCGGGCCGAGACGCGGCGGGGGCGCAGAGCCGCGACGTAGGAGACGATGTTCTCCACGTGGGTTCCGATATCCCCCAGGGTCGCCGCGCTTCCGGCGCGGGCCGGGTCGAACCTCCACTCGGCCTGCTTGTTCCCCTGCCGCTCGGCGGGAAGGGCGAAGGCGTCCTGCAGGTACTCGGCCTGGACGAACCGGACTTCCCCGATGGCCCCCTCGGCCGCCATGCGCCGGGCCTGCTTGACCGCCGGGTAGCCCGTGTAGGTATAGGTCACGCAGAACTTCCGGTCCTTCGCGGCGGCCAGCCGGGCCAGCTCGTCCGCCTGGGCGGAAGAGACGGCCAGGGGCTTGTCGCAGGCTACGTGGAAGCCCTCGGAAAGGAAGGCGCGGGCTATCGGGTGATGGAGATGGTTGGGCGTAACGATGACGACGAAGTCGATTCCGTCCGGCCTCGCGGCCTCCGAGGCCGCCATGGCCTCCCAGGAATCGTAGAGCCGGTCCCCGGGAAGTCCGAGCTCCCGGCCCAGGGAGCGGGTCTTGGCCGGGTCCGAGGAAAAGGCCCCGCACGCCAGGACGGCGCGGCCGTCCAGGGCCAGGGCGGCGCGGTGCACCTTCCCGATGAACGCGCCGGGACCGCCGCCGACCATGCCGTACAGAAGGCGTTTCCTCTCCATCCCGTCCGCTCCTGTCATGGGATTCGCCTCACGGGGCACCGAAGGTGACGGCGCCCTTGATGTAGCCGCCCGTGCGGTTGAAGGCCGCCTCGAAGGCCGCCTCGGCCCGCTCCAGGGGCTCCCGGTGGGTCAACAAGCCGAGGTTCGTGACGGCCCCGGCGGCCATGAGGGCCACGGTCCTCGGGAAAAGAGAATCGAAGGAGGGGTTCATCTGGGGCTGGATGTTGAGGATGCGCCAGCCCTTCGTGTGCCATTCGTCCAGGTCGAACTCCTGGCGGTGGTGATGCCATGCGAAGTTCTCGATGATCGCGAAGGGCTTGGCCAGGGCCAGGGCGAGCTCCAGGGACGCCGGAAGGCCCGCTGTCTCCAGGACTATGTCGTAGGCGCGGCCATGCTCGGACAGCGCGTCGGACCCGTTCGGGACGTACGCCCAGCCCTCCATGCCCGCCCCGAAGCTCCGGGCCAGCTCTAGGCGCCGGCCGTCGGGCTCGAAGACCGTGACGCGCCCGGCCAGGGTCCTGCGAAGGAGCTGCAGCATGAGAAGCCCCATGTACCCCGCCCCCACCAGGGCCACGGAATCCCCGGGGGCGATGCCCGCGTGCAGAAGGCCGTTCACCACGCACGCGGCCGGCTCCACCAGCCAGAGGCTCGCGGGCAGCTCGGGCTTGTCCGGGATCGGGGTGACCTTCTCCCGGGAGCGCAGGGCGTGCCGAGCCATGAGGCCGCCCCCCCGTTCCCCTATGGGGAGCTCGTGGCAGACGACCCTCTGCCCTTCCCGGAGGTCCCGGATGAGGGATCCGGCCTTGAGGACGCGGCCTACGCCCTCGTGACCGGCCCGGAAGGGGTACGGGTGGAACCGGGCGAAACGGCCGGCGTAGGAAAGGATGTCCCACCCGCAGATTCCGCAGGCTTCCATCTCCACGAGGACTTCGTGGGCCTCGGGGTCGGGCAGATCCAGCTCCCGTATCTCTATTTTCCGCTCCCCAAGGTACCAAAGAGCTTCCGATTTCATCCCGCCTCCAGGGTTTCAGCCTACAATCACATCCCGGAACTGTCAACGAAATTGTTCGTTTTTCGAACCTTTTAAACAATCCTTTCGAACTTTTCGCGTTGACAGATGAACCCGTCGGGAGGATACTGCCGTAAGGATACGGAACCGCCCGGCCCCCGCGCCGGGCCGTCGGAGGGACGCGGGCTTGACTCGATAGTCCGCCGCGGCGATCATGGCGGGAACTACGGCATCCCGGGGCTTGGAAAGGGCGCGCAGGAATGATGCAGTTCGAGGACGAGGACGATTCGGCGAACGTCTCGACTACCGCGGGCAGGATTTTCAAGATCATACGAGACCACGGACCCCTGTACGGGAACGACATAGTCCGCCGCACGGGCCTGGCCAAGTCCACGGTGTCCGCCTACATAGACCGGCTGACCTCCGTGGGCCTCCTGAGGGACGAGATCCCCGAGGGCATGAAGCGCCGCAAGCTCAAGGTGGCCGAGTCGGCCGGCTATGTCGTGGGGGTGGCCCTGGGCCAGACCCACCTGGCCGTGGCGCTCTGCGACCTGGAGGCCGAGATCATCGACTCCGTGGGCGGCGCCGTGGACCTGGTCCGGGAGACCCCGGAGCAGGTGCTGAACCGCGTCGTGGCCTACGCCCGGGAGCTGGAAACCCGGGCCGGCCTGGGCCCCTCGGCCCTCTTCGGCGTCGGGCTGGGGCTCCCGAGCCCGGTGGATTACGCCCACGGGGTGCCCGTCTCGCCCCCGGTCATGCCCGGCTGGGACCGGTTCCCCGTGGCGTCCTTCCTCTCCCAGGAATTCACCTGCCCCGTGTTCCTGGACAACGACGTCAACGTCATGGCCCTGGCCGAACGCGACAAGGGCGCCGCCTCCGAACCGGCCTACCGGAAGGGGAGCTTCCTCTTGGTTAAGGCCGGAACCGGGATAGGCTCCGGCATCGTGATCGACGGCGAGATCTACCGGGGGGCCAAGGGAGCCGCCGGGGATATCGGGCACATGGGAATAGACGGCGACGACACCCTCTGCCGCTGCGGGAACCACGGCTGCCTGGAGGCCGTGGCGGGGGGCCGGGCCCTGGTCGCCCGCGCCGCCGCGGCCGCCCGCGCGGGACGGAGCCCCTTCCTGGCGGAAACCCTGGCTCGGGACGAGGCCCTGGACGTGAAGACCCTGGCCCGGGGCGCGGCCTGCGGGGACGAGGAGTGCCTCCATATCGTCACCGACGCGGGCGGTTACGTGGGCAACGTCCTAGCGAAGCTCGTGAATTTCTTCAACCCCTCGCTCATCGTCATAACCGGGGGGCTGACGGACCTGGGCGAGAGGTTCATCGCCTCCATCCGGGAGACCATCTACAGCCGCTCCACGCCCCTGGCGACCGCGGACCTCGTGGTCAAGAAATCCACCCTCCTGGGCCGGGGGGCCACCATGGGAGCCGCCGTCCTGGTGCTGGACGAGATATTCTCCCACAAGAACGTGGGCCGCCTCATGCGGAAAGTGACCGTCTGAGCCCGGGGATCCCGGGCCGCGGCCGGGCGCCTATTCCTTGTCGGGCAGGGAGAACTTGGCGGAATCGAAGCGCTCGCCGCCCAGCCATAGGTCGATCTTGGTTCCCCCCTCGATGCGCTCCACGTCCGCCTTCTTCACCTGCCACCCGATCAGGTTGAGCCGGGCGGCCCCCACCAGATCGTTCCCGGCCATGTGGCCGTAGTAGTCCGCCATCTCCGGCCGCCCGGCCGAGTTGAGGGCCCGGGTGACGGCCTCCAGCTCGGAGTCTTTCCGGACCGTCGAATCCATGACGGAGAGGTGCAGACCGTCCGGCTCCTGGTGCAGGGAGATGACCATGCGCATGGGATGGGCTTCCAGGATATAGTTCGAGATCTCCGCGAGGAGATGCATTATATATTCCTTGGTCTTCTTCATGCCGTCCGCCTTTCCCTGTATATTACTCCATCCGTTCGTTCTTGATCGAGCGCACCCACTC
>CAYTYG010000273.1:0-4593 GCA_964441515.1 uncultured Treponema sp. | reverse complement strand
TCACAAGCCCCTTCACCGTCTCGACGTCCCCCGCGATCTCGTTGATCTCGCTTGTCGTCAGGCCGAAAACCCCCACGCGGAAGCCCTCGAACTCCTTCACGATGTAGGGCCGGGCGAAGTAGCCGCCCTTCCCGTACCGTATGTTGGCGGAGAGGAACGGAAACCGGGCCCGGGCCATCTGTTTCTTGAGCACGCTTCGGGGCTTGTCGAACTCGTGGTTCCCCAGGGTGACCGCGTCGTAGCCGATGTAGTTGTAGCCCTCGATATCCGCCTCGGCGTCGAAGAACATGGACTCCGGCCGACCCGTGTTGATGTCCCCCGCGTCCAGAACGAGGACGTTCTCGAACCGTGCCCGGATATCCCGGACGAAGGTGGCGCGGGCGGGAAGCCCGCCCTGGCCGTCCGCCGGAAAATCGTAGAATTTCAAGGGATGGCCGTGATGGTCGTTGGTATGCAGGACCACCAGGGTCCCGGTCGTTCGGGCCGCCGGCGCCCCGCGCCCCGCGCCCGCGCAGGAAGCCAGAAGGACGGCGGCCGCCGCCGCAAGCAAGAGTCTTCTCGATTTCATATTAAGGGTCCTTTTCCGTGTAACTCGGGGGCCTCCGGCGAAACGGGTCGCTTCCGCGTCGGCCTTTCCGACCCCACTATACCGAGAAGCCGCGGGAACGGAAAGCGCGGAGCCGGCCGGCCGTCTGGCGGCGGCGGAGCTCTGTTTTCTTGGCCAGACCGGAACTCAAGGACAAGAAACAAGACGGAAGCCGATGTAGTAGCTCCTGCGCCAGGGTTCAAAGTAGTCCCGAGAAGCCGAACGCAGGTACCTGCCGAAGATGATCCAGCTCCCGCCGCGACGCACGCGGTTCCCGCCCGAGGACGCGCCCCGGGGGTCCCGTGAACTGCCGCCGCTATAGGCACCGTACCGATCCCAGCACCATTCACATACGTTCCCGTGGGTATCATGCAGCCCGAAGGCGTTGGCCGGGAAGCTCCCCACGGGCAGCGGCTTTTTCCGGTACTCGCCCTTGGCGTACCCGCCGTAGGGGTAGTTGCCGTCATAATTAGCCTGGGATGTAGTGATGTTGGCGCCAGTGTTGAAGGGCGTCGGCATGCCGGAACGGCAGGCATACTCCCATTCCGCCTCCGTGGGAAGCCGGTAGCCGTTTGCGCTAAAGTCGCAGATGGCCGCGTCCCACGCGGCGTCCCGGTCTGTGGGCACACTCCCCCAACTGGCAGGATCGGTCGTCCCCTTGATGGAGTAGCAGGGCGTTCGCCCTTCCTTGAGGCTCCGCCTGTTGCAGTACACCAGGGCGTCGTACCAGCTCACTTGCTCTACCGGGTTCCGGTCGCCCTTGAAATAGCTAGGGTTGGATCCCATCACGGCATCCCATTCCGCCTGGGTCACTTCGTACTTCCATATAGAGAAGGCCCCCACCGTAACCTGGCGCCGCTTTTCGTCTCTCTCCCTTTCCGCCTCCGTGCTCGGGCTTCCCATAGCAAAGGTACCGCCGGGAAGGCTTACGAAGCCTTCCCGGGGTTCAGCTCGCTGGGAAGGCAACGCCGCCGCCACCGGCGCGGGGGCGGGCTTGGGCGCCGGGACGTAGGTAAAGGACACGGACGCCGCCCCGCCGGCGGGCACCGTCACGGACCGGCTCTCGGTCTTGCCGTCCGCGTAGCGCACCGTCACGGTCTGCTCCCCCGCGGGCAGGTCGTTCACGGGCACGGTGCCCGCGGGCATCTTGGAACTCAGGCCCGCCACGCTCACCGTGCCCGGGCTGGCCAGCCGGACGGTCAGGCTTCCCACGGCCGCCTTTACCGCCCCGAAGCTGGGCGCCTTGGCGGGCGCGGGGGTCCCGGAAACGCCCGCCAGGTAGGCGCTCCCGAAGAACTGCTTGTAGACCCCCGGGTTCTGGGCGCTGCCTGTAGCCTTAAGAACACCCTGGGCCGTACGGTTCAGGATGGTATCCAGGTCCAGGCCCGGGGTCTCGATATTCTTCAGGAGTTCCCCGGTAAAAACCCCGTTCCGGCCCGCGCCCTCCGCGGCGGTGCCGCCCGCGCTGGTGGCGTAGACGACGATGCTGCCCGGCGGCTAGCTGCCTACAACGGAAAGCCCCCGGGCGCCCGAGCGCTTCCAGGAGTAGGGGTTGTCCCGGCAGGCGTCCAGGAAGACCAGGTTCAGGCTGTTCCCCGCGTCCTGCATCAGGTCCAGGAGGGCCTGGGCGGACAGGGCCTTGGTCTTGAGGAAGGCCTCCTCCACGATGGCCGTCCGGGAGGGGATAAGGTAATTGACCCCGCCGGACTGCACCCCGTGCCCCGCGTAGTAGAACAGGCCCAGGGAGTTTTTGTCCGCGGTCAGCCGCCGGGACAGGAGCACCGCCCCCTCCTCCATCTGGGTGAGGTCCGCGTTCAGGCGCAGATCCACGGTAAAGCCCAGACGCTTAAGGGCAGCGGCCATGTCCCGGGCGTCGTTTACGGGATTCCTGAGGGAGTTCAATCCTTCGTACTCATTGTTCCCTATGACCAGGGCGTACCGGGGACCGGTGCCGGCGGTCTGGGCGGACAGCGGAAGGGCGGCCGCGGCCAGGAAAAGGAAGAAGGAGGCAAGAAGGGCGAATCCCCGGAAAATCCGGGCGGATCGGAGACAACGCATGGCGGGCTCCTTTTCTTTATTTTGCCTACAATATATCCCGGAGTTCCGGCGGGCGTAACTTGTTGGGGACCCATGGGTTCCCCAAGGGTCCCGCGGAACCTTGACCCTTCAGCCGCGCGGCTATACACTTATATATGCGCACATGTCGCACATAGGGAGAAAAAAGGCATGAATATCACCCTTTCCACCGATGAGGGGGTCATAGAGACGGCCCGAGCCTGGGCGGCGGCCCACGGCACAAGCTTGAACGCTGTCATCCGGGACTACCTGGCGCGCCTGGGAGACGAAGGAAATGCGGTGTCGGCGGCGGAACTCTTTTCCCGGAACGCCCGGGAAGGGGCGGGTCGATCCGAACCCGGAACCGATTTTTCCCGCCGCGGGATATACCGGGGCGGCAGGTTCGGGACTCCGGAATGACCGGGGACTTCCTGGACACAAACATCATCGTGTACGCCAATGACGCGGCGGATGAACGCAAACAAACCCTCGCCCTTGAACTCGTAAGCCAGGGCATGCGTGCGGGCACGGCGGTCATCTCCACCCAGGTCATGCAGGAATACGCGGTCAACGCCATCGGGAAACTCAAGCAGGCCCTTCCGGTGGTCATGCACCAGCTGCGCCTTCTGGAATTCCTGCGGGTGGTGACGATAAACCCCGACCTGGTGAGAAGGGCCTTGGAAGTATCCGGCTTGTACGGCATCAGCTACTGGGATGCCCTGATCGTCTCCGCCGCAGAACACTCGGGCTGCGGCCGCATCCTCTCGGAAGACTTAAACCCCGGACAGTTCTACTGCGGGATGGAGTGCGTGAACCCCTTTGGCGCGTAGGAGTCCGCAGGGGTTCTTCAGGTTATATCCTGTCAGCAACAAAGGGAACAAACCATGGCGGAAATTGCAATCCCGTTTTGTCGAATCATCCTCCGTATTGCCCGGTTCAACCTTGTCCCCGCCCCGGGACCGCGCTATCCTTTCTGTTAACATTGAAGAACCGCGCAGCCTTGGATAAATACAAAAAGAGGAAACCCATGCGAAAAAACAACGTCCTTGCCCTTTGCCTTTTCCTGGCCGGAACCATCGTAGCCGCCCAGGCGCCTTCCGACCTTTCCGGCATCCTGGACAGGATGGCGGAGGGCTATTTCCAGCCCACCGTCCGCGCGGCCTACGGAACCTTCACCTTCGAATACTCGGAACTGCCCCCCCCCTTCTCCCGCTGGCTGGAAGACCGCCTCTCGGAGGCGGCGGCGCGCTCGTCCCGGGTCCGCATCCTGAACCGGAACGCCGCGGCGGCCCTGGACCCCGCCTTCAAAGAGATATACGGAGAGTTTCTCAAGGAAACGGGTTCCGAGGCCCTCCTCCACGGGCGGTTCTTCCCCGAGGACGGGGGCGTCCGGGTACGCCTGGAGCTGACGGATCTTTCCAGCGGAACCCTCCTGGGCTCCGGGGAATGGCGGATTCCAGACCGGGACGTCCCGGACTACGCCGCCGCGGTCCCCGCGTCGGACGCGGCCGCCCGGGCCCGGGAACTGGCCCGGCTGGGGGTCACGGCTCCCGGCGGGCTTACCGTTTCCGTAACCACGGACCGGGGACCCGGGGCCGCCTACCGGGAGGGTGAGGACATGAAGATCGTCCTCACGGTCAACAAGGACGCCTACGTCCGGCTCTACCGCGTGGACGGGAACGGGCATATCCAGATGATCTGGCCCAACGCGTACGGCGGGGGAAACGGCCTTGTCCGGGGCGGCCAGGCCGTCCGGCTTCCGGGCCCCTCGGACCCCTTCCGGTTCCGGATGGAGGCTCCCTACGGCACGGAGTTTATCAAGGCCGTGGCGTCCACGGAGCCCTTCAAGGGAACGGAAGCGGACTTCTCGGACCTGGGCGTGGACTCCAGGATCATGACCCGGGGCCTGGCAGTCGTGGGAACCCGGGCGCCGGAAGCCGCGGAAGCCCTGG
>CAYTYG010000272.1:0-4601 GCA_964441515.1 uncultured Treponema sp. | reverse complement strand
CAACCCCTACGAAAAGCGCCGCAGCGTCTACGCGGACTCCGGGGAAGCAAGCCTGCTCGACTTGAAAGGCTAAAAAAGCCGCCCGGGGAAAACCGCGGGCGGCCGCCGGAATTTCGTTTCCAGCCTAAAACGCCGGATCAGATCTGTCCCAGCATCTTCAGGATAACCTGCGCGATGAGCGCGGATCCCACGAACGTGCCTATCATCACGAAGAACGCGACCAGGATGATACGCCAGCCGGATTTCCTTAGCGACTCTATGTTCTTGCCGGAAAAGACCCCCGCGTACGCCAGGATGGGCGTCGTAAGCGCGAGGAAATTGACCTTGGCCGTCAGGGCGCTTATCTCCTTGGCGAGGGGTATGCCCGGGATAGTCAGGATGGCGCCCAGGGTGACGATGTAGGCCACGTTGGGGATATGGCCCGGCAGGATTTTGGCCAGCAGGATGCCCAGGAAAGCGATGGTCACCAGGATCAGCATGCCGGGCAAGGCCTCCAGCGGGTTGATCTTGTAGCCGACAAGGTTCCCCGCTAAGGAGACGAGCACCGTAATGAGGAGAATGATTACGGAAGTTTTGATTTTCATGTCAGGCCTTCTCCCCGGAGGCCGGTTCGGCCAAGTCTATCCGGACAGGCTTGGGCGGATTTTCCTTGTATTTCAGCCGGTAAAAGAAGCGGTATAGAGCCTCGCAGAGCGGCAGGGCCAGCCAGATGGACATATAGACGCCGTCCAGGCCGGACAGCATGTTGCTGGATACCCCGAACGCCTGGATCATCTCGGCCATTTCCGGGTACAGGGCCGACAGGGATCCGACGCCCGCCGTCATCATGCTAGCGGAGCCGACCCCGGAAGCCATGGCCAGCGAGTAGGGATGGAGCGGCGTATACGCGGCAAGGAAGTTCGCCAGGACGCCGACAAAGACCGTGCCGAAGAGGGTTCCGGTGATGTAGACCCCCAGGACCCCCTGCCCCTCCGGACTGTTGAGCCCGTAGCGGTCGCTGATGAGAGCCACGTTCGGCTCGCGCCCGACGGAATGGGCGCCGCCTATGGCCTCGCGTTTTAAGCCTATGAGAACGGCCAAAGGTATCCCCAGCAATGCCGTACCGAGGTTTCCGAACTCCTGCAGCAAGAGGGCGGGACTCGCCTTGACGAGCTTGGGCAGGGTCGGCCCTATCGTGGTGCCGTATTTCGCCATAAGGAGCATGAGCGTCACGCCGATGAGGGATCCGGCGTCCGTCATGTCCTCCTCCCGGAATATACCCAGCCTCCGGATGGTCAGCGCGAGCCCGAGGATCATCGCGTAGAGCATGGGCAGGAGCACGATGGAGCCCACGCCGACCTTGAAGGAGATCTTCCCGATCAGCTCCGCCGCGACGACAACGGCCAGGACGACAAGATGCAATTTAATATTTTTCATGGAACCTCCTGCGAAATAATGAGCCGGGACGCCGCTCGGTTCACGGATTCGAGCCGGATTCGAGCCAGTCCGCCGCGGTCCGGGCCAAAAGGGCCGAGCCCAGCCAGAGGAGCGATTCGTCGATGTCGAACTTGGCGTGATGGTGCGGATACAGCCGCCCCTCCACCGCCCCGGGATTGCTCAAGTAGAAAAAGGTCCCGGGGGCCATTTCGAGGAAGAAGGCCATGTCCTCCCCGCCCATGGAGGGCTTGGAGATCTCGACGATCCTATCCTCCGGCAGTATCTTTTTCGCAGTTTCGACGAAGAACTTCGTAAACTCCGAGTCGTTCACGAGGGGCGGGTACCGATAGTCGTACAGGAACCCGCAGTCCGCGTTGTGAAGGGAGCATACGCCCCGGGCGATCTCCTCTATCCGCTTGGCCACCCGGGCGCGGGTCTCCGGATTCAGGGTCCTTACCGTCCCTTCCAGCTCCACCTCCCCGGGGATGATGTTCTGGTTGACCCCGCCGGAGATCCTCGTAACGGAAACCACCACGGGCTCCACCGCGGCGGTCTCGCGGCTAACGATCGTCTGGAGGGCGCCCACGAGCTCCGCGGCGGCGACGATAGGATCCACCGAGAGTTCCGGGTAGGCGCCGTGGGCGCTCTTGCCGACCACCTTGATTTGGATCCTGTCCATCGAGGCCATCATGTTCCCGCGGCAGTATCCTACGCTTCCCGGGGGTACTTCTTTCGAGAGCTGGCCCGCGTGCAAGGCCAGCACGGCGTCCGCGCGGGGCGACTCCATCGCGCCCTCGTCGATCATGGGCTTGGCGCCGCCGGGGTACTCCTCGCCGGGCTGAAAGAGGAGCTTCACGTTTCCGCGCAGTTCCCCGCGGCGGGCGTTCAGGACCCTCGCGGCGCCGAGAAGCATAGCGGCGTGGGAGTCGTGCCCGCAGGCGTGCATGTTCCCGTTCGTGGAGGCGAAGGGCAGGCCCGTCTCCTCGCGGACGGGAAGTCCGTCCATGTCCGCCCGGAGAGCTATCGTCTTTCCCTGCGCGCCGCCCTCGATCAGGCCGACGATCGCGCTCCCCTGAACAAGCGTCCTATAGGGGATGCCCATCCCGTCGAGCCGATCCCGGACGTACCGCGCCGTCCGGGGCAGATCGAGTCCGAGTTCGGGAATCGCGTGCAGCTCGCGCCGCCAGCGGACGATATCGCTCTCGATCTCCCTGATTTCCTCTTCAATACTGAGCATAGGGACCTCGCAGACAGCGATTATTTACGGGCGTCCCGCGCTTTGCAAGCGAATTCGGTTAAAAAAGATCAATTTGAAAACCTTCCACGCGAGATCCCCCCAAACCGCTTCTTGACACAAGCCCGGGTTCTGTCGTTTCAATGAGACATGCGCTACGCCATCACCAAGAAACAGTACAACTCCCGCCTCTGCTTCGTCTGCGGGCTCTCCAACGATTACGGCCTCAAGGCCGCCTTCTACGAGACCGGCGCCGGCGAACTCGTCGCCAAGATCAAGCCCTCCGAGCTGCATCAGAGCTACCCCGGACGCATGCACGGCGGAATCGCCGCGGCCATCCTGGACGAGACAATTGGGCGCGCCATATCCATCGGTACGGACGATGATGTCTGGGGGGTCACCATCGAACTGACCACGAAGTACCGCAAGGCGATCCCCCTGGATCAGGATCTCTGTATAGTGGGCCGCGTGACCAAGGACGGATCGCGCTTTTTCGAGGGCTCCGGGGAGATCGTCCTGGAGAACGGGGACGTGGCCGTTTCCGCCGCCGGACGCTACCTCAAGGTTCCCCTTTCCAGGATCACGGACGCGCCCATGGACGAGAAGGACTGGTTCCCGAATCCCGACCCCGGGGACCCGGCGGAGATCGAGATTCCGGGCAGGTAGAGATGGCGGCCGCTCGCGAACGGCCGCCGACGGCTTACTCTACTCGTACACCGCCAGCTTCAGGGCAGTGTTCGTGGAGTCGTAGTAGCTGATGTGGGGATGTCCGCTAGAGTCCAGGGCCAGGGAGGGATAATTTCCGACGTCCCCGTCCGAGTCCAGGGTTTCGCACACCCACGCGCCGCTCTCGTTGGAGGCGTATTTCAGATCCCCGTTTGTGGTGTCATAGTAGCCGATGCGGGCCTTGCCGCTCGGACTCAGCGCCAGAGAGGGGTATTTCCCTACATCCCCTTCCGAATCCACGGTTTCACAAACCCAAGCGCCGCTCTCGTTTGTCGCGTATTTAAGCGCGGTGTTCGTTTCGTCGTAATAGCTGATGTGGGCATTCCCGCTCGAGTCCACCGCAATGGACGGGTAAGATCCGACAGACCCGGCCGAATCGACTACCGTATAGGCCCAGCTCCCGCTCTTGTTGGTGGCGTACTTCAAATCGTGAGTTGAGAAGTCGCCATAGCCTATGTGAACGAAATCGCCCGAGTCCACCGCCAGGGAAGTGCTGTCGCAGTACACGCCGGATCCCGTATCGAGCGCCTCGGTCACCCAAGAGCCTGTCTTATTGGTCGAGTACATCAAGTAATGATTGGCGCTGCCGTCAGTGCAGGAAATATGGGCATGATCCGAGGAATCCAACGCCAGGGAGGAAAACGCGCCCAGCGTCTCCGTGGATACCGTCGTCTCGGTCCAAGCGCCGCTATTCAGCGTGTAATACATTAAGTAACGACCCGTATAATAATAGCAGGCGATATGGGGATTCTCTTCCGAATCCAGCGCCAGGGATGAATACCAACCAGTACTAGTATTGTTATAAGTCGACGGCACCGTCGTACACGCCCACGCCCCGCTCTCGTCGGTCGCTAATTTTAAATTCGTGTTCGTCCAGTCCCAGTAGCCGATATGCGAGTACCCTTCCGAATCCAGCGCTAGGGAAGTATACCAACCGACCTTCTCTCCATCCCCATCGTCCACGGTTTCATATGTCCAGACCGGTTCCGATTCCGTGGTCCCGTTCGAGCACCCCGTCAGGCCCAGCGCCAGGGCCATCAGGATCGCCGGAATCACAAACATCGCGCTTCGTTTCATGCTAGGCTCCTTAGTAATCATCTTGGAATATCCGCGCGGCGGAGGCCGCCCGGCCGTCGAGGGGAAAAGTACCTCTTTCGTCCGCGCCTATCTGTCGGTCATTGGTATGATTTTGCGGGAAAATCGGACAGGATAGGCAGGATTCAGG
>CAYTYG010000271.1:0-4603 GCA_964441515.1 uncultured Treponema sp. | reverse complement strand
GATGGTCGTCGTCACGATGAGATCGTGCCCCTGGGCCTTGGATGGAACTTCCGCGGCCTTGCACTGGGTGATCTCGACCGACACGCCCCTCTTGCCCAGCTCCTCCTCGATCTTTCGCGCCACTACCGTGGATGTCGCGATGGCCGTTCCGCAGGCCACAAGTATCTTTTTCTTGGCATTCGCCATTTAGCGCTCCTCCGTCTTCGTATTGAGGTTCAATAGTGTTTCTATCTCGCCCTGGGAGTCAAGGGACAGTACCCGCTCCGCCAGGGACCGCGCGTCCCTCTCCCGGATTCCGCGTATCGCGTAGACCGCGTCCCACACGAGCTGGGGGCTCATGGAGAGCTCGTCCACCCCCAGCCCCAAGAGAACGGGGATCGCCCGGCGGTCCCCGCCCAGCTCCCCGCAGACCCCTACCCACCGGCCCTTCTCGTGGGCGGCGTCCACCACGGTCTTGATCGCCCGGAACACCGAGGGATCCAGGCTACGGTAGTAGGACCGCAGCCTCCCGTTCATCCTGTCCGCCGCCAGGAGGTATTGGGTAAGGTCGTTCGTTCCCACGCTGAAAAAGTCCACGAGCCCGGCCAGCTCCCGGGCCAGGAAAACGGCCGAGGGTATCTCGATCATGGCCCCGACCTCCATGGAGCCGTCGAAGGGAACGCTCCGGGACCTCAGCTCCTCCCGGCATTCCTCCAGGACGCCGAGGGCCGCCCTCAGCTCCGGAAGGCCGGAGACCATGGGGAACATCAGCTTAACCTTGCCGTACCGGCTCGCCCGGAGGATAGCCCTTATCTGGGGCCGGAAGACGTCGGGCCGGTCCAGGCAGACCCGGAGCGCCCGGTAGCCCAGGAAGGGATTGTCCTCCCGGCCTATACCCAGGGCGGATACGTCCTTGTCCCCCCCCGCGTCGAGGGTCCGGATGATTACGAAACCCTCCGGAAATTTCTCCGCCGCGGCTTTGTAGGCGAGGAACTGCTCCTCCTCCCCCGGGAGCGCCGGCTTTCCGAGGAATAGGAACTCGCTGCGGAAAAGCCCAACGCTGGTCGCGCCTTTCTCCCGGGCCGCGGCCGCTTCCGCCACGGAACCGATGTTGGCCGAAACCGTCACGCCGCGGCCGTCGGGGGTCACGGGCGGAAGGCCGCGTACGGACTCCACGCGCCTTCTCCAGGCCGCGTATTCGGACTTGCGGGTTTCCAGGGCTTCCATCTGGAGGGGATCCGGATTCACGTGGATCCGGGCCTCGGGGGGGTCCGTAGCGTCCAGGGCCACGAGGTCCCCGGTGGAGACGCTGCGGGTAGCCCCCTCCAGGCCCACGGCCGCTGGAATACCCAGGTTCTTGGCCAGGATGGCCGCGTGGGAGGTGACCCCGCCCTTTTCGGTGAGGATCCCCGCCACCCGGGAGGGGTCCAGGAGCGCGGTGTCCGAGGGCAGGAGCTCCTCGGCCACCACGATGGTCCCCGGAGGTAGAGCGCTCAGGCTGGGCTCGGGCCGCCCCAAAAGGCAGCGCAGGATCCGCTTGTGGACATCGTCGATGTCCGCGAGCCGAGCCTTGTTGTAGTCTCCATCTTCGAGCTCGGAAAAAAGGGTCCGGTAGGAGTCGAAGACCTCGGCCAGGGCCAGCTCGGCGCAGACGCGCTTTTCCCGTAGTACGGCGAGGACCTCCTCCCGAGTGGACTCGTCCTCCACCATGGTCCGCTGGGAGCGGAAGATGTGGGCCAGGTCCTCTCCCAGCTCCCCGCGGGCGCGTTCCGTAACGGCGGCAAGTTCCCGGGAGGCTTCGGTGACGGCCCGGTCGTACCGCAGGGCCTCGGCCTCGGGATCCTCCGCGGCGCGGGGCTCGAAGGCGAGGTCCGGCCTCGCGTACACGAAGGCCCTGCCCAGGCTGAAGCCGGCGGAAGCCGCTATTGCCCGGAGCATCCCGGCTTCCCGTACCGCTCCACGCCGTCCCGGAGCAGGGCAAACATCTCGGCGGAATCCCCGGCATGGAGCAGGGCATCCAGGATCTCGTCGTGCTGGTACACGGTGATCAGGGATTCCAGCAGGTCCCCGATGAGCTTTTTTTCCCGTAGCGCGAACATGGATACCATCTGAACCTGGAGCCGGTCCTCGGAGCTTCCCATGGAAAGGAATTCGACCGGGCGCTCCAGGCGCGCGAAAAGGATCACGGACTCGTTCACGTGCTCCGCGTCCGTATGGGGTATGGCTATCTTGTGCCCCTCCATAGGCAGGGCCGAGGGATGGTGGCGCTCCCGGTGCAGGATCGCCTCCACGAAGGAAGGCTTGCAGTAGCCCTTTTCCACTAGGAGAACGGCCATCCGCCGGAGGGCGTCCTCGCGGTCCCGGGCCTTGAGGTTCGGGATCACGAGTTCGGGTTTCACCAGATCAAGGAAGGAAAGAGATTCGCAGCTCATGGGAAAGACTCCACAGGGATGAGGATCCGGGACCGGCGGGCGGCGCGCGCCCGTCCCCGGGCGGCAGACCCCTCCCCGAGGGGAGGCGGTTCCGCCGCGTCGGGCTGCTCCGGAAGGCCGGGAAAGCCTCCCGGAACAACCAAGGTTTTAATACGGCCGTCGGTTCTCCGTCAGCCCTTGAAACCGGCGGCCTTGTGCCAGCCCGCCGTGTTCTTCTTGAAGAGGAACCAGACCACGGCCAGGAGGGCCACCACGACCAGGTTGCCTATCCAGAAGTTCACCTGGGAAACCCAGGCCAGGAGGGCGGAGATCCAGTTCCCGCCGTCGCAGATGCTGGCGATGGCCGTCGCGCCCTCCGGGAAAGCGAAGCCGGAGGCCCGGGCTACCTGGGTTTGCAGGCCGGAGAGGGCGTTCATGATGTAGATGGTCGGGATCATGACGACCGTCGAGGTGATCGTCGCGCGCACCACGTTGCCGCTGACGATCGGAACCATCATGGCAACCAGGAAGGGGATGGTGGCTAGGTCGCCGAAGGGCAGGACCTTGTTGCCGGGCAGGATCACGGCCAGGATGAGGGTTATCGGCACCATGAGCAGGGAGGTCGCGATGGAGGTCGGGTGCCCCACGGCGATTGCGGAATCCAGGCCGATGTAGACCTCCCGGCTGCTCGCCTTCTTCTGGAGGAACTCGCGGGCGGCCTCGGACAAGGGGATGAGGCCTTCCATAAGCAGGGACACCATGCGGGGATAGAGAACCATGACGGCGCCCATGGAGATGCGCACCTTCAGGACCTTGGGCAGCCATTGGGCCACCGGACCGGCTCCCGCGTATCCCAGGGCGGCTATGATGAGGCCGATGACGCTGCCGACGATGACCGGCTCCCCGAAGACGCCGAAGCGCTTGCTGATGGCCTCGGGGTCCGCCTCGAGCTTGTTGAGGCCGGGAATCTTGTCGATGACCTTGTTCACGATGATGGCGGGAAGGACGAAGGCCGTGGAGAAGCCGTGGGGCAGGGAAATGCCCGGGATGCCCAGGAGCTGCTGGACCGCGGGCGCCGTCCAGTCCGCGAAGAAAAGGGTGATGGCCAGGGCGATCATGGCGGAAACGAGGCCCATCCAAATGCTCCCGGTAACGGCCTGGACGATGGCCCCGACGAAGGCATAGTGCCAGAAATTCCAGATGTCCACGTTGAGCGTCTTGGTGACGTTGGAAAGGAGCAGGACCAGGTTCACCAGGATACCTATGGGGATGATCAGCGCGGCTATCTGGGACCCGAAGGCGATGGCCGCGGCCGCGGGCCAGCCCACGTCGATTATGGATAGCTGGATGCCCATCCGCTGGACCATGGCCTGGGACGCGGGTCCAAGTTCCCCGCCCAGAAGCCCCGATATCAGCCCGATGCCGATGAATCCGACGCCCACCATGAGGGCGCTGCGGATCGACTTGCCGGGCTTGGCCCCGAAGACGATGGACAGCAGGAAGATGATGATGGGGAGAAGGACGCTGGCTCCCAGGCCAAGAATAAAACTGACCACACTTTGGACATTATCCATGGATAGTCCCTCCTTAAGTGATTCCCCATGGTCGCATGGTTTTTCCGACCCGTCCATCCTTTTCTTTAAATTTTTTTGCATTTTATGCAAAATTTTTTAACTTCTTCCCTCATCTCCGTCTATGCCCGCTCGAGTATGGCTTTCGCGCACTCCGCGTCCGTAACCAGGGCCGTGCAGATCCCGGATCGCAGCATGGCGCGCAGGGATTCCGTCTTGGAAGGCCCGGCGGCCGTGATGACCACGTTCCGCACACGCTTCAGGTCTTCCAGGGGAAGACAGACGAGCCGATCCACGACCTCCGTATGGACCTCCCGGCCCCGGCGGTCGAAGAGGAGGAAGTTGCTGGCGCAGGCGCTCCCGTCCTTCCGCATCCGGGAGAGCTCCTCCACGGTGAAGATGCCCCCCCGGAAGACGGAGCTTTCCGTATCCAACCCGCTCACGCCCAGGACGGCCATATCCAGCCGGCCCCAGAGATCCCGGACGGGGCGGAAATTGCTGTCCTCCATCAGGGAGCGGCGCACCTCCGCGCTGTCCACAAGGGCGGGGGTATTCACCAGATAGGCGTTCCCCCCGAGCCTCTCCGCGAAGGTTCGGGCTATGCTGTTGGGATAGATCCCCGTCTCGATCCGCCCCATGGCG
>CAYTYG010000270.1:395-4608 GCA_964441515.1 uncultured Treponema sp. | reverse complement strand
CTACGGCGGGCTGCGGCGGCGGGCAAGGATTGGCAGGCGGACAGCAGGCGCATCGAGAGGCTGGAGGCCCTCGTCCGCCGCTTCGCGGAGATAGCCCGGGCGCGCCCGGACCCTGCCTGGGGGAAACGGCTCCGCGCCCGGAAAAGCCAGCTTGCCCGGGAAAAAACGGCGGCCGCGGAACGGCCGACGCCGGACGGCCGCAGGATCGATCTCGGATTCTCGGATTCCGCCTCCCGGGCGGATATCGCCCTGGACGTCCGGGGATACTCGAAGTCCTTCGGGAGCCGCGTCCTCTTTTCCTCGGCCCGCCTGGACGTCCTCACGGGGGAACGCGTGGCCCTGGTCGGCCGGAACGGTTCCGGGAAGACGACCTTCCTTCGGGACCTGGTAGAACGGGGCGGCTGGGACGACGGGGTGCTTCGGATCGGCCCGAGCATGCGG
Source organism: uncultured Treponema sp. (assembly GCA_964441515.1). Taxonomy (GTDB): domain Bacteria; phylum Spirochaetota; class Spirochaetia; order Treponematales; family UBA12059; genus JAAYUR01. Next base: position 4,167 of record CAYTYG010000270.1, on the reverse strand, counting down.
ATAGGCTATTGCGCCCAGGACCGGACCGTTTTTTCCCCCGGAAGGACCGTGGCGCAGGTCTTCGACTCCCTGGGTGCTGGACGGGAGGAGGCGCGGAGGCTTCTGAAGCGGTTCCTCTTCGGTCCCGAAGACCTGGACAAGGGCGTGGAGGCCCTCTCCGGGGGCGAGCTGAACCGGCTTCAGCTAGCGCGAGCCGTATTCCTAAAGGCCAACCTTCTCCTGCTCGACGAACCGACCAACCACCTGGACATTCCCGGCCGCGAGGCCGTTGAGGAGGGCCTCGAGGACTACGAGGGAACGATCCTGTCGGTCTCCCACGACCGGTATTTCCTGGAGAAGGTGGCGGACCGGATCGTACTCGTGGACGACGGGGCTTTCGTCCCCTACGAGGGCGGATTCTCGGAATTCTGGAGGGACCTGGGGGCTCCGCGGGCGGATGCGGTCCGGGGGTTGGGCGGCCGGGGGAAAAGCCTGGGCGGCCGGGAGAAAACCTCGATTCGGGGCCGGGCCTCGAACGCCGGCCGGACCGGCGGACCCGTAGAAAGGTCGGCCGCCCTGGAGGCCCGTGTCCAGAGGCTGGAAACCGAGAAGGCCGCCCTGGAGGCCCGAGCGGAACGCGCATACAACCTGGGGGATTATCGAGGCTCCGGCAGGCTGTCCTCGGACTTGGATGAGCTGAATCGCCGGCTGGACAAGCTCTACTCGGAGTGGGAGGCCGAGTCCGGCCGGTGAGGCTTTCCGTACCGGCTCGGGTATGCCGATTTGTTTCTTGGAATCCCGGATGAAAAAAAAGGCCGGTCTTTCGACCGGCCCGCCCTGTGAAGGTGCCGGAGCACGCCATAGTAAACTGGGAGGGGAACTATGGAATGCACCCGACACTCTTTTTATCGGTTCCTTGCTCTACTGAATTTACTACTTTTTGCGGATACTTACAATTGCATATTCATTCTATAGCCGATTGACGCGGGAGTGTCTATTCGGTATCGTTTCTATACGGAATTATAGATAGACCCCTTAAGGAGGAGCCATGAAGGTAGCGATCAACGGATTCGGCCGCATAGGGCGGCTTGTATTCCAGTCCATCGTGGACCAGGGACTGCTTGGAAAAGACAAAATCGACGTCGTGGCCGTGGTGGATGTCGCCACGGACGCGGACTATTTCGCATACCAGCTCAAGTACGACTCCGTTCACGGCAGGATGAAGGCGGCCATCTCCGCCCGGAAGAGCGATCCCTCCCTTCCCGAGGAGGACATCCTGGTGGTGAACGGCCACGAGATCAAGTGCGTCCCGGCCGAGAAGGAGCTGAAGAACCTGCCCTGGGCCAAGCTGGGCGTGGAGTACGTGATCGAGTCCACGGGGCTCTTCGCGAACGAAAAGGCCTGGGGACACCTGGAAGCGGGGGCCAAGAAAGTCATTATCTCCGCCCCCGCCAAGAGCTCCGACGAGGCCAAGAAGATACCTACGTTCGTAGTGGGCGTGAATCACGAAAAGTACGATCCCGCCAAATATGACGTTGTATGCAACGCCTCCTGCACCACGAACTGCCTGGCTCCCCTGGTCCACGTCCTGCTCAAGGAGGGGATCGGGATCGAGAAGGGCCTCATGACCACCATCCATTCCACCACGGCCACCCAGAAGACCGTGGACGGGGTGTCCAAGAAGGACTGGCGGGGCGGGCGGGCCGCCTCCATAAACATCATCCCCTCCACCACCGGGGCGGCCAAGGCCGTCGGGGAGGCCATTCCCGAGGTCAAGGGCATCCTGTGGGGCATGTCCTTCCGGGTTCCCACCGTGGACGTCTCGGTAGTCGACTTCACCTTCACCGCCAAGCGGGACACCTCCATCGAGGAAATCGACTCGCTCCTGAAGAATGCCTCCGGGTCCTATCTCAAGGATATCCTGGGATACTCGAACGAGGAATTGGTCTCCACGGATTACATTCACGATCCCCGCTCGTCCATCTACGACTCCCTGGCCACGAAGCAGAACAACCTGCCGGGGGAAAAGCGCTTTTTCAAGCTCGTGAGCTGGTACGACAACGAGTGGGGGTACTCCAACCGCATCGTTGACCTTCTGCAGTTCATGGCAAAGAAGAAGTGAGCGTTTCGGGGCGCGGAAGGCGGCAGCCTGTACCGCGCCCCGCGTTTATTAGCGGGGGAAGCCTATGATAAAGACGATAAAGGACGTGGATCTCAAGGATAAGCGCGTCATTATGCGCGTGGATTTCAACGTCCCCATGAAGGACGGTAAGGTTCAGGACGATACCCGCATCGTAGCGGCCCTGCCCACGATACGCTACTGCGTCGAAAAGGGCGCGAAGAGCGTCGTCCTCATGAGCCACCTTGGGGACCCCCGGAAGGACTCCAGGAAGGCTAAGGAAAAGGCCGAGCGGGACGGCAAGGCCTGGGACGAGGCGAAATACCTGGCGGGCAAGCACAGGATGAGGCCCGTTGCCGAGTATTTGGCGGGCAAGCTCGGGAAGCCCGTCGTATTCGCCGGGGAGGACTCCTGTTTCGGCAAGAAGGCTTTCCTGGAGGGGCAGCCGGCCGGTTCCGTGATCATGCTGGAGAACACCCGCTTCCACAAGGAAGAGACCAGCGACGATCCCTCGGAGCGGGACAAGTTGGCCGGGGAGCTTGCGACCTACGGTGAGATCTTCGTGAACGACGCCTTCGGAACGGCTCACCGGGATCACGCCTCCACGGCCAGCATAGCCAAGTTCATGAAGGTCTCCGTGGGCGGATTCCTCATGGAGAAGGAAGTGGCGTACCTCGAACCCATGGTCGTGAACCCGCCCAAACCCATGGTTGCCGTCATCGGGGGGGCGAAGGTTTCCTCCAAGATAGCGGTCTTGGAGAGCCTTTTAAAGAACGCGAGCGCCCTCATTATCGGCGGCGGCATGGCCTTTACCTTCCTTAAAGCCCAGGGACGCGCGATAGGCCGATCCCTCGTGGAGGACGACCAGCTCGGGACAGCCAAGGAAATCCTCGCGGCCGCCGCCAAGGCCGGCGCGGAGATCGTCCTTCCCCTGGACCATGTCTGCGCGGACAAGTTCGACGCAGCGGCCGCGCCCGTGGCGGTGGACGGCCCGGACATACCCGAAAACCTGATGGGCATGGACGTGGGTCCGAAAACCCTGGAGAAGTACGCCAAGGTTTTGGAAAACGCGAAGAGCATAATCTGGAACGGGCCGGTGGGCGTCTTCGAGTTCGAGTCCTTCGCCCGCGGCACCGGCGAGGTGGCCAAGCTTGTAGCCCGAGCCACGGGGCGCGGCGCCACCACGGTGGTGGGCGGCGGGGATTCCGTCGCGGCGGTGAACAAATTCGGCCTGGCCGATGCGATGAGCCACGTCTCCACGGGCGGGGGCGCCAGCCTCGAGCTTTTGGAGGGCAAGAAGCTTCCGGGCATCGAGGTCTGCCGGGGTTGATCCCGGGTATGGTTTTCTTCAAAACAGACCGCCCCGGAGGTCTCTTCGGGGCGGTTTTTCGTCCCGCAAGCCTTGTCCATCCTTTTCCGGCAGTGTATCCTTGACTCTGATGAGCGATAGCAATTGCTTCGACGGAGATTTCGGCGAGGAAAGCACGACCGTACGGTTGGAACTCGACTCCACGACGATGGAATACCTGCGGAAGTGCTCGATCAATCTCAACCCGGACAAGTACGATATAACGAAGGTCCAAGCGGCCGTGATGGTGCTCGACATCCGGGGATTCACGGCCCTGTGCAGCCGCATAGACTCGAAAACGATCTGCGGCGTCATACGGGACTTTA
>CAYTYG010000270.1:0-385 GCA_964441515.1 uncultured Treponema sp. | reverse complement strand
CCCTTCTGCGATTACGTGAAGACCCTGGGCGACGGCGTGATGTTCATCGGGGAAGGGCCCTTCGATTCCGTTTTCACGGAGCTTCTGGACGACTACCGGAGCCTCATAGCGTCTTTCCGGGACGCCAAGGGGGGGGCCTTGATAGACGGGATCGGCCTCTCGGTCGTCCACGGGGAGCTGTTCAAGTATGAGATACCGGCCGTTCGGGGCCTAGGGTACAAGGATTACTTCGGCACCCTGGTCAACATGGCCTTCCGGCTCCACGAGGTCATCAAGGTGGGGGCCGGGGGAAGCATCGAGGAGGGATCCAAGATCGTCATGCCCGAGTCAACCCTGGCGAAGCTCAGGAGGCAGCCGAGGCGGACCTACGCGACCAGCGCGACGC
>CAYTYG010000269.1:0-4647 GCA_964441515.1 uncultured Treponema sp. | reverse complement strand
CCCCGGAACGAGTACCTGAGAAACGCCATGGTAACCACCCTGACCCGGGACGGATTCGACAAGTTCCTGAGCCTGTACCGTACGGAGAGGGATTTCCCATTCCGTGCCTATGACGCCATGGGAAGCTTCCTGTACGAGAGCGGCCGGCAAGGAAAGGCCGTTCTGTACCTCGGGTTGGCCGCGAACCGCATCCTGACGAAGGTCATCGACGCAATACGCTCCGAGGAGCCTTCCTACGCCTACCGTACCCTGGACGAGCTTTTTGGGCGTATACGGAACCGCGGGGAACTCAAGGAATACGCCCGGTCCTCGGATCTGTATAGGCTTCTTTTCACCCTGGCCGACGCCCTGTACGCGAACGGGGCCCGTCAGTCCGCGCGGGGCATCTGGAGATACCTGTCCCGGGCGCCGGAAGCCGGGCTTTGGGCGGACCGTTCTGAATCCCAGTTGAGATCCCCTGTCGTGAAGACGCCCGCGGTCCGTTGACGCCCCGGGAGTCCAGCCGTTCCGGCGCGGATTCCCGTGCGGTTCAGGACACGGATTCCGGAAAGGTCCCGCTGGCATCCATCTTCTGCACCAATTCCCGTATAAAAGGATTGATGATGGAATATACGCGTTTGGTCTTCTGGACCTCCGCGGAGACGATGTTGTTCTGCTTGAGAATTGCGAGGTGCTGGGAGATGACCGGCTGAGGCTGCTTGAGGCATTTCCACATGTCCGATACGCAGGGATCCTGTTGACGTTCGATCAGGCACAGAAGTCGAAGGCGGATGGGATGGCCAACGGCTTTCAGCATCTTCGCGTACGCGATCAGCTTTTCTTCCGGACACTGTTCGTCGGTTTGCATAATGAAGTCATTCTATAAAGAAAACCTTATTTCTTCAATAGGGACTCTATTTCCCGCTTGGAGGCCGACTCCAGGTACGAGGTAATCCTCGTCTTGTCGCTCTCGGACACCCGGGTGAACGCGAATGCCAGGACATGGTTTTTCCGCACCAGGGTGCATCCCAGGGAAACGATGTCGGAGCCGACCCGCAGGGAGCAATCCTCCAGGTAGGACCCGGGCTCCAGGTCCTCCGTAAGGGCGGCGATGTCGGGCTTGAAGGAGAGGCCGGCGGCGCTGATCGTCTCTATGCGTCCCGCCACGGGCACCCCGTTGTCCGGCCGGCTGAAAAGGAAGTCGAGACGGTCCCATTCCGCGGGGGAGAGACGGTCGGAAATCCGGGAATCCTCGATGGCCACGTACCGCTTGAGGATCTGCTGGAACCGGGACAGCTCGTTCCGGTCGGACAGGTCCTCCTTGACGACCCCGTTTACCCCCAGGTACATGGCCTTGGCGGCCTCCTCGAAGGGAAAGACCTCTCCCTTGAGTAGTATGAAGACGCAGCGCTCCTTGGCCCAGGATCTCCGGGCGACCTGGACCAGGGGCTTCCAATGCCGCGGGAAATCCCGGGCGCTCACCAGGATGGCGTCCGGCTCCAACTCCTCCAGGTTGTCCAGGGCCTTGAGGGGATTGCGGTACCGGAGGACGTCGAAACCAAGGGGCTTGAGATAGAATCTCGTTATGTCGGCTATCGTGTCGTCTTCGACGATAAGGAGAGCCTTCATTCGGTCCCCTTGTTCAGAACGGAATATCCTACAACGTACCAGACATCGTCCCGTTTTTGCAACTGGTAAACGTACTCCTTGATGAGACGTATCTGTTGGTATTGGAATTTTTCCAATACCCGGACCATCCCGGAGGACGCGGAGTAGCGGGTCTCCAGGATGTCGAACCAGTAGGGGATCGTCACGATGTCGTTGTCGACGATCTCCTTCTCCATCTCCTCCCGGTAGCGTTCCAGCATGCGCCGCCGGCCGTCGTCGGATTCCTTGTCGTAGACACGCTTTTTGTCGGGATCCCGGCCGAGCAGGGCCTCGAGGTCCATGTAAAGGAAGAACTCGTTCCATCGTCCCTTCTGGCGGGCTTCCAGGGTGCGCCGTATCACTTCATCCGGGGGGATTCTCTCGGCCCGGAGTATCTGGCCCGTCTCAACGGAAAGCGTCTCCACGAGGGTCGGGATACCCGCGCCGGGCCGCACGGAAACTATGAGATCCTGGGAGTATTTAGGGGAGGAGGAAGGACGGAGGAGCTCGGGATGAAAGAGCGCCCGCACCCGGTAAACCCCCGCCTCGTCCATGCGGATGTATCTTCGGAGGTCTTCCACGAAGGAATACTCCTCCCCGGGGCCCAGGGTGAGCTCCCGGTAGAAGACGGCGGCGCCGGAGGATACGGTACGCTTGTACAAATCGCTGGCGTCCAGGAGGCGATTGGAGGGCGTGCGAGCCTCGAAGGCCAGGGAGAACATCCTCTCCTCGGCAAGCTTGAACCGGTACGGGACGGAGGATGGATTGGATATGGTGATTTTCAGGAAGATCTCCGTATCCGTGTAGTAGATGCGCTTGTCGAAGAAGCGGATGTCGATTTCCGGCTGGGCCTGCGCTGCGCAGACGGCCAGGGCCGCCAACAGAAATACCAGTATCGTGCGCGGAAGGTTCACCGGTGACGCTCCTTGTAAGACCATGTCGTATTGTATATCATAAGCCGCCGTTCAGGGTTCCGGTCTTTCGTTCCCGGTACTAAAAAAAGCAAGGAATCTCTCGTATGATTCTCGGATTCCCGACATGAATTCATTATACCTGCGCGAAGTGCTCTCCCGGCTTGAAACATCCTCCCCCGTGCGGGAATTCCTGGACCGCCTCCGGGCTTCCGATTTCCCCGTCGATTGCGGAAGGCTCGAGGGATCCTACTCCGCTCTCCTGGCCGCGATAGCCCGGGAAAGGCTTGGAATCCCCCTGCTTGCGATCGTCCCCACGGACGCGGAGGCGGAAAGCTTCGCCCGGGATCTGGATCTGGCCGGAATCGAGGCGGAGAGTTTCCCCTGGTGGGGAACGGCCGCCTACCGTCCCGTATCCCCCCGCGCCCCCGTCTTCGGCGAGCGGGCGGCCGCCCTGGCCCGCGCCCTGGGAGGGGCCGGTCGGAATCCCTCCGTGGTCGTGGCCAGCCAGCGGGCGATCCTTACTCCCGTCCCCCCGCCGGAGTATTTCCGGGGCCTCCGGGCGACTCTCTCCCGGGGCCAGACCCTGGACCCCGAGGCCATGGCGGACCGCCTTGCCCGATACGGCTACCTTCGGGTCCCCCGAGTCTCCCTGCCGGGGGAGTTCGCCCTTCGAGGGGAGGTCTTGGACCTTTACATGCCCGGGGAGGAGGAGGCCTACCGGGTGGTCTTCGAGTACGACACTGTGGAGGATATACGCCGTTTCGATCCCGCGGACCAGAGCTCCCGGGCGGAAAAGTCCCCGGAGGTCGAGATACGCCCCGTCAAGGAAATCATCTGGGACGAGGAGCGGTGCTCCGTCCTGACCCGGAGGCTTTCTGTATTGCGGGAATACGGGAAAGAAAAGGCCGAGGCCGCGGTCGCCCCGCTGCGGGAGTTCCAGGAGGCGCCGGGGGAGGAACTTCTCTTCCCCCTGGCCTTCGAGGAGACCGGAAGCCTTTTCGACTACCTGCCCGATGGGGCTGTCGTATTCCTGGTGGAGAGGGAGCGGCTTACCGGCCAGGCGGAGGCCATAGCCCGGGAGTACGCGGGGCTCTACCGCAAGGCCTCGCTGGAGGGTTCTGTACCGCCGCCGGAGACCCAGCTGGTGGACTTCGAGGCCCGGGCCGCGGCTCTGGGCAGGGTAGTCCGAACCTGGAGCTTGTCGGACGCATCCGCCGAGGGGCGCCTGGACTTCGGCTCGGAGCCCCCCCGATCCTTCTTCGGCAACATCACGTACTTCAAGGAGGAGCTGGGTTCCCTGGGAAAGAACGGGTACGACGTGCGGGTCTTCGCCGAGACGGAGGTCCAGGCGGAGCGCATCCGCCTCCTTTTGAAGGACTACCCGGCGGAAGTATTCCCGGAGGGGCCCTCCGCGGGATTCTCGATACCGGAGCTGAAGCTCGCCCTGATCCTGGAAAACGAGATATTCGGACGCCGCAAGCGGTTGCCCAAGTCCCTGAAGACCGCGCGGAGCCGCATCATCGATACCTTCATCGAGCTGGCTCCCGGGGACTTCGTCGTCCACGTCAACTACGGCATAGGCCGGTTCGCGGCCATCGAGAGGATGCGCGTCCTGGGGAACGACCGGGACTACGTGAAGGTGGAGTACGCCGAGGGGGAGACGGTCTTCGTCCCCATCGAGCAGGCCAACCTGCTTCAGCGCTACATAGGCAACGAGGGGACGGAGCCGCGCCTGGACCGCCTGGGGTCCAAGTCCTGGGAAAACCGCAAGAGCCGGGTGCGGAAATCCGTGGAGGACCTGGCCGAGCGCCTGATCCGCATCTATGCCCGGCGCAGGACGGCCAAGGGATTCGCGTTCCCCACGGACAGCGAGTGGCAGAACGTCTTTGAGGCTTCCTTCCCCTACGAGGAGACCCAGGACCAGCTGCGGTGCATCTCGGAGGTCAAGGAGGACATGGAGTCCGACAAGCCCATGGACCGTCTGGTCTGCGGCGACGTGGGCTACGGGAAGACCGAGATAGCCCTGCGCGCCGCTTTCAAGGCCGTCCTGGGGGGCAAGCAGGTGGCCTTCCTGGCGCCGACGACCATCCTGGCCGAGCAGCACTAC
>CAYTYG010000268.1:0-4648 GCA_964441515.1 uncultured Treponema sp. | reverse complement strand
CAGGGATATCCTGCTGGAGGATCTGAGGAAGGTTCCCCGGGGACTCCCGGCCCTTGCCGCGGTCTTCGCGGTATGCTTTCTCTGTATCCTCGCGAGCCGAATCCTTCTTTCCGTCCTGATCGGGACGATAGGTGCTCCCGGCTTCTGGCGTGTTCATCCCGTCGCATTCTCGGTTGTACGGCTCGTCCAGATCCTGTCCCTCTTCCTGTGCCTCTCCTCCCTGCTGGCTAGAATGCGCGTGCTTCCCCATAGAGCGGAGTTCTTCCGGGGCTCCGCCGTGGTAGTGCTGGGGGCGGACGTCCTTCTCTTTTCGGCCGTCCGCGTCTCCTTGTCCTTCCTGTTTCTCTGGGCTTTTCTGGTCGTCCTTATGGGGCGCAGGATAGGACGAAGGCTCCATACGGCGTGGCCTTCCGCGTTCGCGCTTCCGGCCTCGCTCCTTCCCCTGGGTTTTTTCCTGTCGGAGCTCGTCTTTTTTCCGGAATACGAGGCCTACGGGAGTTTCCTCCTGCCCGGGTTTACGGGAACGGCCTACCTGTGCTTCATGGCCTTGCCGTTCCTTCTCCTGATCGTAGCCTTCGGGGAGGGCATCTTCGGCCCCAGGTTCTACAGGGCCCGCACCGCCCTGATCGGGGGGGCGGCGTTCCTGGCGGTCTCCCTGGTTTCCGGCGTCCTCGGGTACGCCGATGCGCGGGGCTACGCGGGAATCACGGACGTGATCCTCGAGGAATACGCGGACGAGGACTTCGGAACCCTTCGAATAGAGGCTTCCGGTCTCCGGCCCCTCCCGGTATCCGGCGTCCGTCTGCCCGGCGGAGGCATACGCTATGACGGCCGCTCTTCCTTTCACGCGGAAACTCTACCCCTATCGAGGGGTGCTCTGTCCTTGAGGGCGGAAGGGAACTCCTTCCTGGACCGCAACCAAATTTCCCTCCATGTCGAGGCGTCCGGTACGCCCCTTCGTTTCCGTATAGAGATACCCGATATGGAATCCGGATCCGTCTACGACTCTTCCTATCCCCTCGAGTCGACCCCGGACGGACGCGGAGTATTCGTGTCCGTAGGGGTGCGGCCCCCGAACCCGCTGACCGTGTCCCTGACGGTTTCCGGGGATTTTTCCGCGACCGCCTTCGTCACCGCGGAGTATGAGAGTGCTCCCGTGCCGGTGGAAACGGAAGGACCGATCCGAATTACCGAGCATCGCGCGGAATACCGGAAGGGCATACGGCTCTCAACCGGGCAGAACCCTGCCTTGTAGGAGGCGGCATGCAGTTCCACGTGGACATGGACGCCTTTTTCGCCTCCGTGGAACAGCTCGACCGGCCCGAATACGCGGGCAGGCCCGTGATCGTCGGCGCGGCTCCCGGCCGTAGGGGCGTGGTTTCAACCTGTTCCTACGAGGCCCGGGCTTTCGGGGTCCACTCCGCCCAGCCAATATCCGAAGCCTATCGGCGCTGCCCGCAGGGCATCTACCTCCCCGTGCGGATGGAGCGGTACGTCGAGGTTTCCCGCCGGGTCATGGGGATCCTTGGGGAGTTTTCCCCGGATGTGCGGCAGATCTCGGTGGACGAGGCTTTCCTGGACATGACGGGAACCGAGGGACTCTGGGGTCCTCCCCGCCAGGCCGCCCGGGCCCTCAAGGACGCGGTCCGGGACAGGACGGGGCTGACGATATCCGTGGGAGCCGCCGGAAACCGCTACGTCGCCAAGATAGCCTCGGGCTACCGGAAACCCGACGGACTCACACTCGTCCCTCCCGGCGGCGAGGAGGAGTTCATGGAGAACCTTCCCCTGGCTAAACTCTGGGGCGCCGGAGAAAAGACCCAGGAGCGCTTCCGTCAGCTTGGGATTCGCACCATCGCTCAGATCAAGGCCATGGGCCGTACGGGCCTCTCCGCCGTTTTCGGACAGGCCGGGGGGGCTTTCCTCTACGCGGCCTCGCGGGGCCAGGACCCGGGCGTGTTCCGGACGGAATCCGGGACGCGGTCGATGAGTACGGAGAGGACCTTCGAGCGGGACCAGAGCCGGGCGGAAGTCCTGGAGTCGGTCCTCCTGGGCATGGCCCAGGAGATAGCGGCCAGGGCTTGGCGCGGAGGCGACCGGTCCCGTACCGTATTCCTAAAGTTGAGGTATTCGGACTTCCGCACCCGGAATCAACGGAAGACCCAGACGCGCTGGATAGGGGACTCCGGGGCACTCTGGGAGGCGGCCTGCGCGCTTTTCCGGTCCGTCTGGAACGGGGAGCCCGTCCGGCTCCTGGGGCTTGGGCTTGCGAACCTGGAGAGCGGGGAAACAGCCGGGCAGGGAGAACTCTTTCCTTCCGAGGACGACAAGCGCGCCCGGGTGGAGCGAGCCGTCTTCGAAATGGAGAGGAAAGGCCTCGGGAAAGTGACACGGGCCCGGCTCCTGGGCTCGAACGACCCGGAGGACGGCGATGCCGGAGGGACTACGAGCCGCCCTCGATAGACTTACGGATTTCCGGCAGGCGGCGGCCCAGCTCGGCGGAGAGGATCTCCCGGGCCTTGACGAAGGAGTCCGAGGTGGCGGCCTGGGGCGTGCCTCCCTGTCCCCGGACGGCGTCCAGGGGAAGGGCAAAGACGATGGTGCCGTCGTCCCGTATGATGCGCACCGTGACCTTGCAGTCGCTGGTGAAGATGTTGTACTTCTTCCCGCCGTACTCCATCTGCCGGGGGAGGGAGGACTCCGAGAGGACGAAGGCGAAATAGGAGGCCCCGGCCGAGGAAGCCAGCGAACGCAGGACCGCGGGGTCCCCGCCGAAGGCCTTGTCGAAGCCGGACCCCAGGAGCTTGCCGTCCAGGGGGGACGTGGAAAGCCCCGCGCCCTTGAGTACGGAGGCCACCGAGTCCAGTACCTGCGGATTAGGCGCGGAGCCGGAGGGGCTTCGTTCCAGGGCGATGACCTTGGTCACATTGGAAGGCGGAAGGTACGAGAAATCCCTCTGCACGGAGCGGAATGCGTAGGTGAAGCCCCGGACCGTGAAGGATGGATAGGCCCGGACGACGGCCTCGGAGCCCGGGGAGTCCAGGCGCGTCAGGATGGCGTTGGCCCGCCCGTAGGCGTCCGTGGCGGCGCTGGGCGTCAGGATTCCGCCGCCCCGGAGAAACTCGAAGCGTATGGGAGCGTCCGCCACCGGGGATTTCCCGGTTCCCCAGTTCTCGAAGAGGTAGACCGAGGGCTGAAGGGACCCCTCCTTGCCCACGGAGCGGGAAGACCCCGCAATCTGGGAGCCGTCGTAGCGTATCCATGCTTCCCCGGGCTCCAGGGACAGGCGCGTTCCTATGCGTACGAGTTCGGCCTCCGCCTGGGCTCCCAGGCGAGAAGACTCCGCGGAGCCGTCCTCCTTGGCCAGGGCGAGGACGGTCACGAAGGATCGTATCCCCTCCGTTAGGTGGTTTGACTCCAACGCGGCTCGGCCGGACTCCAGGAGCCTACGCATCTCCTCGACCCGGGAAGCCGGGCTCCCGGAGGTTTTCGCGGCCGAGTCCGGGGGAGCCGGAAACACAGGCCCCGAGAACCAGGGCGGAAACGAGGATACATACCGGAAAAGCGCTACGCATTCTGCCTCCGTGTCGAATCGGGCATCCTGAAAGCCTATCTCGTTACCATCGAATCGTCCAGATCAGGGGTTCGGGGCGTTCCAGAAGATCCGCGGTCGTTGAAGAGAATCTCGCGATGGTGCCCGTTGCGGAAAGCTCGCCCGGATCGGCCGATTCGGCCCGGGAGGGCAGCGTGACGGAGAGGGCGATGGAGTAGTCCCCGTAGGACAGGCGGGTCCAGGCTTCGGCGTCCTTGAGGTTCCGCACCCCCGGGGAGAGCTCGATCCGCAGCACCCTGCGGCCTTCCTCGGAGGCGAACTTCGCGCGGGCGCCCTCGGGGTCCAGGAACCGGAGGAAGGAGGTCATGCTGGAGAAGCGAAGTTCGGCGTTGATCCGGATTTCGTCCCCGACATCCTCCCGGGACCACCTTGAGACGGTCGTACCCGGGCTGGCGGCCGCGCGCCGGTCCAAGGCCCCGCGGTCCGCGGGGAAGGGAAGGCCTCTCCCCGCCGGACCCCGGTAACGGTCCAGGGACTCCAGCTCCCGGGGCACCCGATAGACCAGGGACAGGCGGCTGGAGCCGTCCACCGCCAGTACGGCGTCCGCCTTTAGGTCCACGCAGCCTGCGGCCGTGAGCGCCAGCCCCAGGACAAGAACCGGCACGGCCGGGAACGATACGCGGCGCCCGCCCCGTGCCGGCCTCAATCGAACACCTCGCTGTGGATCTGGATGTCCCGGACGCGGCATCGGGATTCCACGAAGGCCAGGGCCTTCTGCATCACCGCTTCGCCGTGCGCCCGGGAGTTGGTGACCAGGGCGCCCCCCAGCTGGGCCCACTGGAGGGAATCCTGGAGGTCTACCTCCGCGCAGGACATTCGGAATTTGATGCGAAGCTGTTCCTTGACGGAGACGACGACCTTTCTTTTCTCCTTGAGGCTCGTCGTCTCCGGAAGCTCCAGGATCATCTGTATCATGGAGACTACCACGATCCCTTCTTTCCGAGGAGCCCGGCCAGCTCTTCTTCCCCCACCTGCGGTTCCTTCTTTCCCCGTCCGCGCGCCCGTCCCCTCCGGCCCGGGAAAAGGCCGGTCGAG
>CAYTYG010000267.1:0-4675 GCA_964441515.1 uncultured Treponema sp. | reverse complement strand
TCCTCCCTACCCTACTGGCCGTCTCGGCTATATCCCTCCTGGGCGTTTCCACCGTGGGTTTCCTGGTCCTTCGCTCCCTGTACTACGGGACCCACCGCCGCGCCCTGGCGGAAACGACCCGCGCCCTGGCAAACGAGATACGGCCGGAGGTGCTGGAAACCGGGTCCGGGGCCCAGGCCTTCTGCGTCCGCGCGGCGGAGGGTACCTCCTTCCGGATCACCCTGATCGCCCCGGACGGCGTCGTACTGGGGGATTCCCGGGCACCCGCGCCGGAGATGGAGAATCACGCGGCCCGCCCGGAGGTGGCGGGCGCCCTCTCGGGAAGCCCCTCCTTCGACCTGCGAAGGTCGGGGACGACCGGCGTCGGCACCCTATACCACGCCCTCCCCCTGGGCGCCGCGGGGAGGCCCGCAGGCGTCCTGCGGCTAGCCCTCGAACTTCCGGAACTCCGGGACCGCTTGGCCCCCTTCTACCTCTCCGCGGCGGCGGGATCCCTCCTGCTCCTGGGGGCCGTGGCCGCGGTGAGCGTAAGCCTGGGCAGGCGGCTCTCCCGTCCCGTCGCGTCCCTGGGCGAGGCGGCCCGGGCCTGGGCCTCCGGGGACCTGGTCCCCCGGGTGGGAAGGCTTTCCCCCCGGGAGCTCGACGAGCTGGGGCGGACCATGAACTCCATGGCCGCGGAACTCTCGGAGCGCGTCGCCCTGGACGCCCGGAGGACGAAGGAGCTGAACACCATCCTGGACAGCATCGGGGAGGCGGTCGTCGCGGTGGACGAGGGCTTCCGGATTCGGCGGGCGAACCCCGCGGCCCGCCTCCTGGCCGTCGCGGAACCCGGCCGTCCGCTGGAGGGGCTCACCTTGCTGGAGGCGTTCCGGAGCTCGGAGCTCCAGGCGGCCACGGAGCGGTGCGCCCTGCGGAGGGAGCGGGTGGAGGCGGAGGTCTCCTTGTACCGGGAATCCGTGCGCCATTTCTTCCTCTGCGCCGCCCCCCTTTCCGGGGGGCCGGACCGGGACGGCCCCGGCCCGGAAGCCGGGGAAGCCGGCGCGGTGCTGGTCCTGAACGACATCACGCGCCTAAAGCGCCTGGAGCAGGTTCGGCGGGACTTCGTCGCCAACGTATCCCACGAGCTGAAAACCCCCATTACACTGATAAAGGGCTTCGTGGAGACCCTGCAGGACGGGGCCCTCCGGGACGAAGGGGACGCCGAGCGGTTCCTCGGGATCATAGGCCGCAACGCCGGGCGCATGGACGCCCTGGTGGAGGACCTGCTGAGCCTTGCGCGGCTGGAGCGCCCCGACGCCCCGCCTCTGAGGATGGAAAACGTCCCGGTGCTGGCTCTCCTTGAGAACGCGGCGGCCGCCCTGGAATCCCAGCGGGCCCGTTTGGGCTCCGAACTCCTCCTCGATTGCCCGGACGGCTTGACCGCCCGGGTGAACGAGGGGCTCCTGGAGCAGGCGGTCCTCAACCTGGCGGACAACGCCCTGAAGTACTCCGGCCCCGGCGCGCGGGTGGAGCTGTCCGCCCGGGAACGGGACGGCTTCCTGGAAATCCGGGTGCGGGACAACGGGCCGGGCATCCCGTCCCGTCATCTGAGCCGCCTCTTCGAACGGTTCTACCGGGTGGACAAGGCCCGAAGCCGGGAAGGGGGCGGAACCGGCCTGGGACTCGCCATCGTGCGCCACATAGCCTTGGCGCACGGCGGGGAGGCGGCGGTCGAGAGCCGCGAGGGGCACGGCAGCGTCTTCACGATCCGAGTGCCGACCCGTATAATCCCGGAGTCCTGTCCGATTCCTTTCGCAATCCCCCCCGATAACGCCGCCGAGGAGACGTCATGAATATTCTGGTCTGCAACGTCGGGAGCACGTCCTTGAAATACCAGCTGATCGACATGGCCGGCGAGACCGTCCGGGCCCAGGGGAAGATGGAGCGGGTGGGCACGGAAAAGGCCGTCTACACCCGCCGGGACGGCCGGGGCGAAACCGTCCGGGAGGAGCTTCCGCTCCGGGACCACGGGGAGGGAATCCGGCGGATGCTGGCCGCCCTCGTCGGCCCGGTCGTGCCGTCCCTAAAGGACATAGACTGCGTGGGATTCAAGGTGGTCCTGGCCCGGGGCATCACGGGGGTCCGGGAGCTCACCGAGGAGGTCCTCGATGCCATGGAGGCCATGAACTCCGTGGCCCCCGCCCACAACCCTCCCTACATCGCGGCGGTCCGGCAGTTCCGGGAAGCGGCGCCCTCCCTGCCCCTCATAGGCTCCTTCGAGACCGGATTCCACCGGCACCTGCCTCCCCGGGCCTACCTCTACTCGATCCCGAGGGAGTACGCCGAGCGGGGGGTCCGGCGCTACGGCTATCACGGCGCGAGCCACGAATACGTGGCGCTCCGGGTCCGGGAGCTAGAAGGCCGGTCCGGGTTGAGGCTCGTCTCCTGCCACCTCGGAGGCTCCGGCTCGCTCTGCGCCGTCCGGGACGGCGTCTCCATCGACACCACCCTGGGCTTCTCGCTCCAGTGCGGGATCATGCATAACAACCGCTGCGGGGACATCGACCCCTACATCCCCCTCTACCTCCAGGAGACGGAGGGGATGAGCCTGGAGGAGGTGAAGACGCTGCTGACGAAAAAGAGCGGCCTCCTGGGGCTGAGCGGGATCTCGAACGACATGCGGGACATCGAGAAGGCCGCGGAGGCGGGGAATCCGCACGCGAGGGACTGCGTCGAGGCCTACGGGTACTATATCCGGAAGCAGATAGGCGCCTACGCGGCCGCCCTGGAGGGGCTGGACGCCGTGGCCTTCGCCGGGGGCATCGGGGAGAACTCCCCCCGGGTGCGGGAGCTCTCCCTGGAGGGGCTGGGTTTCCTGGGTGTCGAGCTGGACCCGGCCCGGAATGCCGCGGCCCGGGGGGCTTCCGGAGACGCCCTCATATCGGCCGACGACTCCCGGGTCCGGGTCTACGTCATAGCCACCAACGAGGAGATCGTGGTGGCCCGGAAGGCGAAGGAGTACCTGGAGTCCCGTTGAAAAAGGCTCTCCAGCCCGATCGGCCCGACGACGGACGGAGGACGAAAAGCGGCGCCCAAGGCCCAACCCTTCACCGCAGGACGATCCAAACCGCGCTTCCGTCCTCCCGAACCTCCACGGAGACCCTACCCCACCCGGCATACCAGCGATGGAACCCAGCCGGGAGCTCCAGGACGGCCTTCCCCCCCTCGTCGGGTTCCAAGGCGGCTCCGAAGGGGCTCTCCGACGCCGCTCTCCCGGGAAGCCCGGAGACGGAGGCGGGGTGCGCCTCGGGCGGGTCCAGCCATACTACTCGGAAGCGGCCTTCCGCAAAGGCGGGGGCGAAGGCCTCGGGGGGGCGGACCCAGGGATCGGGCAGGCGGGCGAGAGCCTCTGCGAGGAAGCGCTCCAAATCGAAGCGGGAGGGGTCCTCCCCGGCCCGGAGGAGGATACGCGCCGACTCCGCCTGGTAGCCGCCTTCCCAGGTGAGGCGGACCTTTCCCCCGAAGGAGGCGCCGGGGCGCAGGACGGCCCCCGCGGGCCTCAGCCTCCTTCCGCCCTCGACGGGATACGCGAGGATGGCCGTCGTTTCGCCCCGGGGAAGGCTTACGCGGGCCGCGCCGCCGGCCGGGATGTCCGCGGAGACGGAGCCCCCGGGCCACAGCGCGAGCAGCTCCCAGGCCGGGTCGAGCCCGCACTCGGACCAAACCGGGAGCGGAGACGGCGGGCGGACGTCCAGGGTCTCCCACTCCGGGAAGATCCGGCAACCCCAGAGGAAGAGGGCCAGGAGTGCGGCCCCGGGGAAAAAGGCGCGCTTGGTTCCCATGACGGGAAATACGCCCGGATCTAGGTTCCCCGCTTGCCCCGGACCTTGTGCAGCGCCCGCATCTCCGTCAGGGCCGCGGCGTATTCGGGAGTGCGGTAGTCCGGATAGGTCCAAGGCAGGGGCTTCCATCCTCCTCCCTCGTACAGGAGCGTGAGCTCCCCGTAGATCCCGCCGTCCAGGGGGATGCGGTGGGACCTGTCCTTGGTGGTGGCCAGGATCAGGCGGCTCAGAAACAGGAGCCCCGGGTCGAGGTTCACCCTTCGGCGTCCGCCCCGGGACAGGTCTTCCTCCAGGCCGTTCGTACGCGCCTTTATTCCGGCCAGGTCCGCGGGATCCACGGGATCCCGGAAACACCGGAGGGACCGGAGGATGGGGGCGCCCATCTCCGCGTCGTAGTAGGCGGACCACGTAAAGGGTATTTCCGGGCTGCGGTACGCCTCCGGCCCCCAGAGCCCCACGCACCGGGACCAGGCTTCCTCGGCTGCCCCGGGCTCGGAAGCCGGGTATAAAAGCCCCAGAAAAAGGGTGGCCGGCTCGAAATCCTTGGTTCTTCCCATGCTTGCCTTCGTCCGGATTTTAGACCATACTTGGAACCCATGGAAGGGCAGAACGAGTATATAAAAAACCTGGAGGAAACGCTCCTGGCCAAGGCGGAAGTCCTGGACCAGGTCGAGCTTCCCAAGCTGAAGGATGCCTTCAAACTCTTCCAGACGGCATTCCAGGGAATACACGCGGTGCTTGTCCGCAAGGGCGTCCTACAGGAGGATCCCTATAAATTCGATCTCAAGATATCCGAGGTCCAAACCCCTCCCGAAAGCCCCTTCGCGGAATCCGAGAAGAACGAGCAGATCAGC
>CAYTYG010000266.1:0-4696 GCA_964441515.1 uncultured Treponema sp. | reverse complement strand
GTTGAGGGCCGAGAAGACCGTGTTGTCGTTGCCCAGGTAGACGCCGTCCACGCGGCCCGCGATGGAGAGGAGGGCCTGCCGCACCTCCGAGGAATTCGTCACCGTGGCCGGGACGAAGGCCAAGCCCTTCTCGGAGCAGTATTCCTGCACCATCTCCGCCAGCTTCACGGAATTGGCCTCCCCCGCGTTATAGACGTGGCCGACCCGGGCCTTGGGCTTCAGGGAGACGAGAAGGTCGAGCTGGGCGCGCACGGGCGTCATGTCCGAAGTACCGGTGATGTTGGGGCCGCCCTTTTCGTAGCTTTCCACGAGCCCCGCGGATACGGGATCGGTCACGGCGCAGTAGATCACGGGGATGTCCTTGATGGCGTTGGCCAGGGCCTGGGCCGTGGGAGTTGCGATCCCGACCGCCGCGGAGACACGGGCATCCTTGAAGCGCTGGGCTATCTGCGCGGCGGTGCTCATGTCCGCGTTGGAGTTCTGGAGGTCGAATTGGATCTCCGGGCGGGCGGCCAGGATCTCGTCCTGGACGCCCTTTTCCAGGGCATCCAGGGCGGGGTGGGACACGAACTTGGCGACGCCGACGACGGTCGCAGTCTTCTTCGCGCAAGCCGACAGGGAAACCGCGGAAACAAGGACGGCCGCGGCCAGGAGTGCGTGGGCGAATCGTTTCATGGTACGCTCCTTGGAGAATCGCTTGGAACGGAAGAACCTCGGCTGAAGACAAGGCTTCTTTACGTTGTTTCTATCTAAAGAAACGCAGGGGGAACAATACCGGGATTTTTAAGCCTCGTCAAGCCCGAAAACGGGTCGAACCGCGAAATTCCGGCCCGGAAAAAGAGATACCCCCGGTGGCCGGATTCTCGGAAGCGTGGTATCATCTCTAACTGCGTATGAAACGAACGGAAGACCCCGCCCTTATTGAAAGCAATATGAAAGAAATGTCCCGGACCCTCGCCGCGGCCCAGGATCCCCGGCTCATCGAGGACTTCCTGTACAGCCTTTTCACGAAGTCCGAGGCGGACGAGATCGCGAAGCGCTGGGCCCTCGTCAAATCCCTCGCGGCCGGCACCCCCCAGCGGCAGATAGCCCAGGATCTCGGCCTTTCGCTCTGCAAGATCACGAGGGGAAGCCGGGAGCTGAAGAAGCCCGGTTCCGCCTTCCGGAGGATGCTGCAGATAGCCGAGGCGGAAGCCGCGGAGCGGAAAACCTAATCCTCTGCGGGCTTCCTCATCCGGAGAGTCCTTACCGCCTGTCGGAAGACTCGGGCCGCGGCGCCCTCCGCCCGCGCACCCGGAACGACTCGGGAGCGCCGGAGCCCTTGACCTCCACCCGGGCGCAGAACGGGCCTTCCGGGGACGCGGGGCCGGGGTCCGAGGCCACCCGTACCGTGACCCCCCCCGATTCGGTCGAGTCCAGGGCGCTCCGGACCAGGGCCGACAGCCCGGCGGCGGCCGCCTCGGGGTTCCCGAGTACCCAGACCGGGCTGTCCGCCTCCAGGATCAAGTCCAGCTCCAGGCGCCGTGTGCGGGCCTCGGGAAGGAGCCTTCCAAGCCCGGATCGTATAAGGTCGTGGAGATCGAAAACCCGGCTTTTCATTCCTCCAGCATAACCCGGACGGCAAACCAAGGCAAAGGGCGCGGAAGGCCGAAAGGCCCGGGTAGCTTTACCGTCCGCTCTCCCCCAGCACCTCCAGGCGGGACCCGTCCCGGCCCTTCGTCACCTCGATCCGGGCCGGAATGCGGTTGCGGAGCTCCCCCACGTGGGAGATCACGCCCACCATGCGCCCCGCGCGCACCCTGTCCAGCACTTCCACGGCCCGGTCCAGGGCTTCGTCGTCCAGGGATCCGAACCCCTCGTCGATGAACACCGCGTCCAGGACCACCCCGCCGGCGCGGCGGGAGATCACGTCCGCCAGACCCAGGGCCAGGGAGATGGCCGCCAGGAACTTCTCCCCCCCGGAGAGGGTGCCCGCGGGGCGGGAGCGCCCGGTGTACGAGTCGTGCACCGAAAGGTCCAGCCCCGACTTGCCGGTGCCGCGGGTTCTTCCCTCCTCCACGGAGAGGGAATAGCGCCGGTCCGACATCTCCAGGAGCCTACGGGAAGCCTCCCCGGCCACCAGGCGCAGGTAGAGCGAGAGGGCGTAGTTCTTGAAGGGAAGCCGGCTTCCGGGAAGCTCCCCGTTCAGGAGCCGGGACAGGGCGTCCAGGGAGCGGCCGGACTTTTCGAACTCCTCCCGCTCCCGGGCCAGGGAGTTCCTGCGGTCCCGCCCCCGGCGCGCGGCTTCTGCGCGCCCCGCGGCGGCCAAGGCCGTTTTCCGCGCCTCCTCGTGGCGGTCCCGCGCGGCCTCCTCTTCCGCGGCGAGGGCCTCCAGGTCCGGGAGCGAACGTCCCTCCGCGGAGGCGGAAGCGGCCCGCTCCTCCGCCCGGGCTTCCGCGAGCTCCCGGTCGAAGCGCTCCGTTTCCGAGGACAGCCGCGCCCGCTCCGGGGCCTCCAGGAGAGCGGACCGGCATTCCGCGGCGTCCCGGAAATCCGCCTCGGCCAGGGCCGCACGGGCTTCCTTCCGGGCTTCCTCCTCCGCGGCTTTCAAACCCGGAAGCCTTTCCCGGGCGGCGGCCGCGCGGGCCCGGGTCGAGGAGAGTTCCCGCCCGTAGGAGCGTACCGTTTCCTCGGCCTTCCTGCGGTCGGCTTCCGCCTCCTCCCGCTCCCGGGCGGCCCGCACAAGACGCTCCCGCGGATCCTCTCCCCCTGCCTGGGCGCGGGCTTCCTCCGCGGTGGCGGCTTCCGCGGCGGAAGCCGCGGAAGCCCTGGAAAGGACGGCGCCCGCTTCCTTGAGCTCCCGGGAAAGCCGCAGGGCCTCGGCGCGGGCTTCCTCCGCCCTGCGGGAACGGGCGGCCAGAACCGCCAGGGCGGCCCGGGCGGACTCCTCCTCCCCCCGGGCTTTCTCCAGGGCGGCCCGGGCTTCCGCCTCCGGCGCGGCCGGCCCCAGGGACGACTTCGCAGCCTCCGACTCCTTTGCCTCCCTCAATTGGGCCTGGACCCGCTCCCCGGCGGCGGCCTCCCGCCTGCGCGCGGAGTCCCGGGAGGCGGAGGCCTCCCGCAGGCGGTCCTCCAACCCCAAGGCTGAGGGATGGACGGGGGCCGGTCGGGGGTGCTCCATGGACCCGCAGACGGGGCAGGGCGCCCCCGGCAGGAGCCGGGTAGCCAGCTCTCCGGCCAAACCCCCGGCCTTTTCCGCCTCCAGCTCCGCCAAGCGTGCCTCGGCCACCCGGGCGTCCCGCTCCGCTTCCCGGGCTTCCCCCTCGGCCCGGGCGGCCCCCTCCTCGGCTGCGGCGCGGCGGCTCTCCAGCTCGGAGGCCTTCCGGGCGGTCTCCAGGAGGTTCCGCGCGGATTCCGCCCCGAGCCGGGCGGCTTCCAGCCGCTCCTGGAGGGTCTCCGCCTCGTCCGGGGTCGGGGCCGAGGCCTTCTCCTCGGCTTCGGATGCCCGGCGGGCCAGTCCGTCCCGAACCGCCCGGGCTTCCTCTTCCGCCGTACGGCTTTCCTTCGCCCGGGCATCCGCGGACAGGGCGCGCTCCCAGGCCGCGGCCGCCGCGGACAGGGTTCCCGCCTCGCCGTCCAGGGCGGCGATGCGCCGGGACAGTTCCTCCGCCGAGGCCTCCCGGGCGGAGATCTCCCCGGCCCGGGCCTCCAGGTCCCGGACCGCCGACTCCGCTGCCGTAAGCTCCCCCTCTCCCTCCTCCCGGACGCCGGCGGCCCTTTCCAGGGCGTCCAGCCGGGGAACGGCCCGCCGGGCCGCCGCGTCCCGCTCCAGGGCGCGCTCTCCGTCCTCCCGAGCCGGGATGCCCGCCTCCAGGAGCCGAAGCCGTCGGACGGCCCCGTCCCGCCGGTCCAACAGGGCGGCGGTCTCGCGGGCCTCGCGGACAGCCATGCGGCGCCCATCCAAGTCCTCCCGGGCCGCCTTCTCGGCCTCCGAGGCCCGGGCCAGGGCCGCATCGGCTTCCGCCAGAACGGCCGCCTTGCCGGCGCCCCCCAGCTCCTCGTCCAGCCGCGCTATCTCCCCGTCCAGGTATCCCAGCCGGTCCCGGGCCTCCCGGGCCCGCTCCCGGGCCAGGGCCGCTACGCGGTCGTGGAGGTCCACGGGGAAGAGCTTCTCGAGGACGGCGGTGCGGTCCGTGCTGTTCATTTCCAGGAAACGCTGGAAGGCGCCCTGGGGAAGAAGGACGATCTTCGTGAACTCCTCCTGGGTGAGCCCTATCCGGCGCCGCAGAATCTCGTTCACCTCGGAGATCCGGTCCGAGACGAGCCTCGCCCCCTGGCCCAGCCCCTCGTACAGGACGGCTGTAGCGGGAACCTCCACGGTGCCGGCCCCCGTCTTGGTGGCGCGCCGGGCGGTCCGCTCGTAGGGGGGGCTCCGGACCACCCGGAAGGCGTCCGAACCCAGGTAGAACTCCAGCTCAACCCGGGTCTCCCCGTCGGAGGGCGCGTGGTGCGAGCGGAGCTCCCGCTCCAGGGACCCCCGGGACTCGGGGGCCTGGCCGTAGAGGGCGTAGGTCAGGGCGTCGAAGATGGAGGTTTTGCCGGAGCCCGTCTTGCCGCAGACCAGGAAGACGTCCCCCAGGCGGGAAAAGTCGATCTCCGCCGTCCCCCGGTAGGGGCCGAAGTTGGTGACCGAAAGCCTACGGGGCCGCATCCGCCG
>CAYTYG010000265.1:0-4711 GCA_964441515.1 uncultured Treponema sp. | reverse complement strand
TCCAGGGAAACAACAAGGCTTTCAGCTTCGGTAAGAGCCGCGCAAAACGCTATCTGGACGCCTCCAAGAAAACAACCTTCGACGACGTCGCGGGACAGAAGGAAGCGAAGTACGAGCTGACGGAGGTGGTGGACTACCTCAAGAATCCCCAGAAGTTCGTGAAGATAGGGGCGCGAATACCCAAGGGCGTCCTGCTTGTGGGCATGCCGGGCACGGGGAAGACCCTTCTTGCCAAGGCCGTCGCCGGGGAAGCCAACGTTCCCTTCTTCCACATGTCGGGCTCCGATTTCGTGGAGATGTTCGTGGGGGTCGGGGCCAGCCGCGTCCGGGACCTGTTCGAGCAGGGACGGAAGAGCGCGCCCTGCATTCTCTTCATCGACGAGCTGGACGCCGTGGGCCGAACCCGAGGCGCGGGCTACGGGGGCGGCCACGACGAGAGGGAGCAGACCCTGAACCAGATGCTCGTGGAGATGGACGGCTTCGACACGAAGGACGGGGTCATCATCCTGGCCGCCACGAACCGTCCCGATGTCCTGGACCCCGCGCTCCTCAGGCCTGGGCGCTTCGACCGCCAGGTCGTGGTGGCCATGCCGGACGTACAGGAGCGGGAGCAGATTCTCACCATCCACATGAACAAGATACCCGTGGAAACCGGGACGGACGTCAAGCGCCTGGCCCGCGCCACCCCGGGAACGAGCGGGGCGGACCTTGCCAACCTCGTGAACGAGGCCGCGCTTTTCGCGGTTCGCAGGAACAAGACGGCCGTGGGTATGGCGGAATTCGAGGAAGCCCGGGACAAGATCCTCATGGGAATGGCGCGAACGAGCCTCTTCCTTACCGAGGAGGAAAAGCTCGCCACGGCCCGCCACGAGGCGGGCCACGCCCTCGTGCTCTACTACCTGGAGCACTCGGATCCCCTGCACAAGGTGACCATCATCCCCCACGGCCGGGCCCTCGGCCTGGCCCTTTCCCTGCCGGAAAAGGATGCCTACTCCCACAGCAAGGCGAAGCTGAGGGATCGTATCGTCTTCTGTTACGGGGGGTACGCCGCGGAACGCATTTTCTACGGAGAAACCACCACGGGAACCGCCCAGGATATCCGGCAGGCTACCGATATCGCCCGGAAGATGGTCTGCGAGTGGGGCATGGCCTCCGAAATGGGACCCGTGGCCTATGGCCAGGAGGACGAACCCATCTTCCTGGGCAAGGAGATAGCCCGGCATAAGGATTACTCGGAGGAGACGGCCCGGAGCATCGACGCCGCCATTCGAGGCATCCTGGACGAGGGGCACGATCGGGCCCTCGCAATCCTGACTACGCACAAGGACCAGCTGGACACCCTGGCGAAGGAGCTTATTCAGAAAGAGACGCTCCAGGACGAGGATATACGCTCCCTCCTGGGATTCCCGGCGCGGGAAACCAAGGGAGAATAAGGATGAAGCGCGCGTTCGTGTCGGCCGCCCTGCTAACGTGCGCTGCGTTTCTTCACCCCCAGGGCGCCGTACCGCCCGGATATCCCGACGTCCGCGGGGAGGCTTCCCGCGCGGCCGCGGATGCCGCCTCGCGGCGCATGGAGGCGGGGGACCTGGAGGGCGCCGGCCTGGCCGCCGAGGAAGCCCGGGCCTTGGACGCTTCCAACGCGGATGCCCTCTACATCTCCGCGCTATCGAGTCTGCGCCGGGGGCGTCCGACGCGGGAGTCGGAGGGCTTCCTCCGGGCCGCCCTCTCCGGCGGACGCTTCCTCCGATACGGCGCCGACGATGCCGCCCGGCTGCTTGCCCAGATCCTGATACGCACCAAACGGTATTCCGAAGCCCGGGCGCTCCTGGACCGGCCGGCCCTGGCCGCGGACAGCGACGCCCTGTATCTGCGCTCCCGGGCGCTTCGGTTCCTGGGGGACGAAAGGGGTTTTCTGGACGCCGCGGATTCCGGGCTGGATAGGTTCCCCGCGGATGCCCGTTTCCCCCGGGAAATTCTGGACTACGCCGGGAGTTCCCCCGGAGGCGTCGAGACCACGGCGAGGGTAGCCCGGGTGGAAGCCCGCCTGGGGTATTACCGGTACCTGGATCCCGAGATACTGGTCCTCCTGGCGCCGTTTCGGGCTTCCGAGGAGGAGCGCCGTGATACCCTGCTGGAGTACCGGGCCCTCGGACGGAGGAGCCCAAGGGCTTCCATTTTAGCCTCGGAGCTGGGTATCCTGGACGGACCCGCGGCGGCCCGGGAGTTTTTCTCCTTCCCATCGCTCTCCTGGAACGACCTCCGCAGCCTCCGCGGCCGGATGCAGGACGAGGCCGCCTTGGAAGCCTTCTCCCAGGCCTTTTCCCGGTTCTCGGGGGAGATTAGCCGCGACGACAACGGCGACGGCATCCCGGAAACGGTGACTTCCTACCGGCTCGGGGAGATCGGAAGCTGGAACCTGGATTTCGACCAGGACGGTATTCCCGAAGCTTCCCTAGGGTTCCGGGAGAACGTGCCCGCGGCGGGACGGATGGAGGCGGAGGGCGGAGAAATCGTCTTCGAATACGGGGAATACCCGCATCTTTCCTTTGCGCGGTTTTCCGGGGTCCGGGGCGTTCGAGAGTACCTTTTTCCCCCCGGCGCGCTCGCCTTTCCCGTCATGGAGCTCTCCCTGGAGGCCGGGGGCCGGGACGGCAAGTTCTACGCCCCCCAGCGCACCGCCGCGCCGATTCCCGGCGAGGCCGCTTTCCTGGCCGCCGCGTACAGGGTGTCCGAGCGTCCCGGCTCCGTCGAGGCCTCGGACCGCGTGACGGAATTCGACCGCGGCCTCCCCGTGCAGAGCCGCCTGAGGACGGGGGACGGCCGAAGCGGCCTGGTCATCTTCCGGAACGGGCGGCCGTCCTATGAGCTTGCCGACATGGACGACGACGGGCTTTTCGAGTCCCGATTTGTCTACGACGGGGAGCCCGAACCCATGCTGTTCGAGACGGACTTCGATCTGGACGGCGTGTTCGAGTACCGGGAGAGCCTGAAGCCCCCATTCGAGCGGACCTGGGACTACGACCAGGATGGAAAGGCGGACGCCCGGACGAGCGTTCTGGGCGACGGAGGAGAACTCCGGGAGTTTTCGCGCCGCTTTGACGGCCGCCTGGATACGGCCCTGGTCGTTCGCGCGGGGCGGGTGGTGCGGGTGCTCCGAGGGGGCGCCGACGTCCCCCTGACTCCGGATTCCGGGGGGCGGGTCCTCTGGGTCGGACGTAAACCCTTCGATTTCGGGGCCGTCGTCCCGAAGCCCGGGCCGGGAGTCCGGGGCGGCGTGCGATACCGTGTCGTGCGCTTCGGGGACCAGATCCTCGCGGAGGCCGTTGATTGAGGATTCTGCGCCTTTTCGCCTCCGCTTGCGCTTCCCTCGCCCTTCTGACTGCGTTTTCCTGCGCCAGCCGTCCCGCGGACCTGCCCGATCCGCCCCGTTACGGGGAGATGAAACTCCAGGAAGTCCAATCGGCCGCCCGGGAGGATCCGGCCGCGGGAATGGAGATAGTCCTGCATCTCCTTGCCTATAATTCCGTCCTGGACAAGGGGGACCTGGAATCCATCCTGGTAATGTCCGCGAAGGCTCTTGTCCTACGCTACGAGGAGCGCCTGGAAAGAGGCGATTTTTCCGGTGCCCGGGCGGACGCCCGGACCTTGAGATTTCTTCGGGAAGATCCGCGGACCCTGCGGTGGCTGCCGGAGAGTCTTCCCGCACTGGCCTCGGATGCGGATCTGGCGGCTCGCATAGCGGAAAACCTCTGGAAGGACGGAAACGGGACCGCCAGCCTGATGACGTTCCTGGAGGCCCTGGATTCCGGCTACCGGGATCCCCGGATCCTGGGGGAGTTCGCGGAGCGGGCCTACGAACTCCGCAACCGGCATGTCCTTCTGCGCATCAGCTCCGTTCTCCCGGCGGCCCTTTCCGCGGAAGCGCGGGCATGGTCCGAGACCCGGGACGGCATAGAGGATATGCGGAAAGGCACCGCTACCATCTGGGTCAACCGGGGCATCAAGATAGACCAGGGCATCGGCACCCCGGACCGGGTCATAGGCTCCGGTTTCTTCGTGGATAAAAGGGGATACCTTCTTACGAACTATCACGTGGTAAGCAGCGAAGTGGACCCGGAGTATGAAGGCTATTCCCGGCTCTACATCCGCCTGCCCGGCCAGACCACGGACCGGATTCCCGCGCGGGTCGTGGGGTGGGACAAGGTATTCGACCTGGCCCTTCTCAAGGCGGACATGGAGCCTCCCTACGTCTTTTCCTTCACGGGCCGGCGGCGGTTCGTTCCGGGAGACAAAATATTCGCCATAGGATCGCCCGTCGGCCTGGACAACACCGTGACGGCGGGCATCGTCTCGGCCGTAGGACGCCGGTTTCTGCCCTTGGGAGAGGTCATCCAGGTGGACGCGGCCATAAATCCCGGGAACTCCGGGGGACCCCTCCTGGACGACGAGGGCGAGCTTGCGGGCGTCGTCTTCGCCGGTCTTCCCCGATACCAGGGACTGAACTTCGCGGTTCCCGCCGTTTGGGCGGTGCGGCTCCTGCCGGCCTTGTTCCGGGGCGGGGAGGTGACGCATCCCTGGCTGGGCATTGCGGCCTACGAGGGACGGGACGGATTATCCGCCATTTACCGGCACCCGGAAGGCTCCGAGGCGGCCCCGGAAACGGGGAAAATCCTCCGGATAGCCGGCAAGGAAGTCCGAACCCTCTCGGAGG
>CAYTYG010000264.1:0-4726 GCA_964441515.1 uncultured Treponema sp. | reverse complement strand
GAGCGCGGCTGGGAGATCCCCGAAGAGCTGCGGGCGTCCTGCACCAGCGCGCTGCCCCCCGGTTACCGTCTCGACGGCGGCGTGATCCGCGGCTGAGGCCGCACACGCTTCCTGCTCTCCGCCACGCCGGCCTTTCTCGTCCTGCTTGTCGCCTCTTCCCGGATACTGCGGGGCTCCAACGCCGCCGCGGAGGCACTGAAGGAAATGCTGGGAAGCGTGCTCGGCGTGGAGACCCTGGAGAGCATAGCCCGGGCCTACCTCTCCCGCCCCCTCACCGGATTCGCCGGGGTATTCGGCGCCGTTAACCTCGTCTGGGCCGCGAGGCTCTTCGTGGTCTCCATCCAGAGGGGCCTCCGCACCGTCTGGGCGGATTCCGGGTCCCCGCGGCCCGTCCGGGAAAACGTCCTGACCTTCGTCCTGGAGTTCGTGTTCCTTTTCGGGATCGTGGCACTTCTCGCGGCGTCCCAGGCGGCCCGCATCGTGGTCTCGGCCGTACGGGACCAGGCCGCCCGGGGCGCCCTGTTGGACACCTTCCGGACGGCGTCCTCCATCCTGCCCCACCTCGCGCTGGGCCTCTTCGCCTACGCCACCTACCGCACCATTCCGCCCGTACGGCCCCGGCATGCCCACTGCCTCCTGGGGGCGGCTCTCTGCGCCTCGGGCTACGCGGTCTTCCTGGCCTTCGTGGGGACCCTGAGGAACGCCGCGCGGTACGATCTCCTGTACGGCGTGATGGGCAACCTCATCCTCGGCCTCATCACCGTCTATATGTTCTTCTCGCTGTATTTCTTCTCCGCTGCCTTCGTCTACGTCCTCGGGTCCTTCGACGCCTTTCTCCTGGGCCGGTACCTCCGGCGTTCCCGTAAGAAAGCCCCTTCGACGGCCGCCGCCCCGGAGTCCTCCCTGGCCGCCCGGCTCCCCTACCGCCTGCTCCGTCACTACGGCAGGGACTACGGGACGGGGGAAACCCTCTTCCGCACGGGGGACCAGAGCTCGGACGTATACCTCCTCTTGTACGGGGAGGTGGGGATCTACCAGGAGCCCCGGCCCGGTCGGAATGAGCTCCGGGTATCCGTCGTCCGGCCGGGGGAGTTCTTCGGCGAGACCTCCTACCTCCTGGAGGAACACCGCACGGCCACGGCCCGCGCCGAGACCCCGGCCTCGGTGCTCGCCCTGCCGGTCAAGGTGTTCGAGCGCTTCCTGACCGTGGACACCCGGGCGTCCCGCCGCCTGGCCCGGCTCCTTTCCACGCGCCTTTCGGAGATGAACCGAAGGGCCGCCGCCCACGGCCGGGACTCCCTCTGCCCGGACGACGGGTTGGAAACCGATGCCCCGGAAGCGGGGGGAAAACCATGAGGATACTCGTGGTAAGCGACTCCCACGGGAGCGTCGCAAACCTGGCGTACCTAGCCCGGACCCTGGGTTCCCGGCTGGACCTGGTGATCCACCTGGGGGACGGCGCGTCGGACTTCGAAAAGCTGGAGCCGGGCCTCCTGGGAACCGTTCCCCTCGTCCTGGTGAGGGGCAACATGGATTCCAACCCCAGGCTTCCGCCCAGCCGGGTGACCGCCGCGGGAAAGCATCTCATCTACGCGTCCCACGGGCACGCGGCCCTCGCCTCCGGATCCCTCCTGCCCCTGCTCTACGCCGCCCGGGAGGCCGGGGCCTCGGTCTGCCTCTTCGGACACACCCACATACCCTTACGGAAACAGGAGGACGGCCTCTTGATCCTCAATCCCGGGAGCCTCTCGCGCCCCCGGGGCGGGTGGGGCCCCACCTTCGCGATCCTGACCGTCCCGGAGAACGGAACCGGGCCGGTGGAGGCCGAGCACTACGAGATCCTGAATCCCGGGAAAAACCCCTCCCTCCGGATCGTGCGCCCCGGAAGCCGCCCATGACAAGTTGCGCCCCGGGGTTTTCGATCCTATAATGGCCCGAGAATGAAGGCAAAAACGCTCTTCCTGGGGGCCGCCTGCCTGCTAGCGGTAGGCGCGGCGGCCGGGCTCTGGCTGGCCGTCCGGGCGCAGTCTTCCGGGCGGGTGGAGCGGAACTTCCTGTCCTACGTGGAGGGGCTTTCCGAGACGGGAAAGCTGGTCCTCCTGCAGGGCCGCGAGCGCCTGACCCTGCGCGAGTCCGCCAAGGGCCAGCTCTTCGGAAACACGACGGTCGGGGACCTCCTTCGCATACGCTCCGACGCCGTGGTGGAGCTCTCCGCCTGGGCGGAGCTCTCCTGGGCCGTGGATCTTTCGGACACGGCCCGCTGGGACCTGCGCTGGAACCGGAAGGAGCTTGCCCTCTTCATCGCCGCCCCGCCCCTCCAGGCCCTGACCCCCGCCCTGCGCACGGAGACCCTGGAGGCGCGCGTCCTGGACCGCTCTATCTTCCTGGACGAGAGGCGGATGATCGAGTCCGTACGCTCCGCCCTGACTTCGCGGTTCGAGGAGATGGCCAGAAGGACCTCCGAGGAGCCCGGCATCCGCTCTCGGGCGGCCGCGGCACTCTCCTCCATCGCCCTGGCCTTTTCCCGGAAATACGGCTTGGGCGTCGAGAGCGTGGAGGTCGTGTTCGGCCTGGAGGAATGATCCTTGCATCGCCGGGGAAGCCGCCTTAGAGTTTAGGGAGAGGAAAAGAAACCCAAGACCCATCCCGTGGGCGAGGAACGACCATGAAAGACCTTCGCGCCTCTTCGAAAAGACCGGCGGCGGCCCCGGACCGGCATATCTGGAGGTTCGCGCGCTCCGGCGGCGTGGACCAGGCGGTTTTCCGGAACGGCGGGGACATAGCCCGCCTCCGGGAATTGGACCTCAAGCTGTGGATGGCGCTGGCCATGCCGGTGCGGGGCATCCGCTTCGATCCCAGGACCGCCGACCTCCTGGACTCCGACGGCGACGGGCGCATACGGCCGGAGGAGGTGCTGGCCGCCGTGGACTGGGCCCGCGGGGCCTTCCGGAGCCTGGACCTGCTCCTGGATCCGGGAGACTCGGTACCGCTCCCGGAGATCCGGGACGAGAGGATACTCTCCGCGGCTAGGCTCCTGCTTGCCAACCTGGGAAAGCCGGGGGCCGGCTCGGTCGGCATGGAGGACGTCCTGGCGCAGGAGAAAGCCTTCGAGGGCACCTTGTTCAACGGCGACGGGGTGATCCCTCCCGAGGCGGCCGACGACGAGCCCACCCGCAAGGCCATTGAGGACATCCTGTCCGTCCAGGGGAGCGTGACCGACCGGGGCGGCCGGCCGGGCATAGACCAGGCCGGGGTCCGGGATTTCTTCGCCGGCGCCGAAGCGTGGCTCGCCTGGAGAAAGCGCGGCTCGGAGCCCTCCGTGTCCCCCCTCGGTCCGGAGGCCGGCGCCGCGGCCTGGGACTCCATCGCGGCGGTGAGGGTCAAGATCGACGACTACTTCCTGCGGTGCCGTCTGGCCGCCTTCGATCCGCGGTCCGCGGCCGTCCTGAACCGCGGGGAGGACGACTACCGCGCCCTGGCGGCCTCCCTGCTATCCGAATCCTCCGGGCAGGTGTCGGACCTTCCCCTCTCCGCGGCCGCGGCGGGCAAACCCCTAGCCCTGGACGGCTCCCTCAACCCGGCCTGGACGACCCGCATGGCCTTCTTCGCCCGGAACGCCCTGGAGCCGGTCCTGGGCAAGGAAACGCGGACGCTGGATGAGACGGCCTGGAAAGGCCTCTGCTCCCGTTTTTCCGCCTACGAGGCGTGGCGATCCGAGGAGCCTGCAACGCCCGCCGCGGGCCTGGGCGCCGGTCGGCTGGCCGAGCTTGCGGCGGGGGATTTCCGGAATCGCATCGAAACGCTGATAGCCCGGGACGCGGCCCTCTCGGGGGAAGTCGAGAGCATAGGGCTCGTGGAGAAGCTCGTCCGTTTCCGCAGGGACCTGTACGTCCTACTCTCGAACTACGTCAATTTCTCCGCCTTCTACAACCGGGAGGGGGCTATCTTCCAGGCGGGGACCCTCTACCTGGAGGCCCGGGCCTGCTCCCTCTGCGTGGAGGTCCTGGACGAGGGCAAGCACGCCGCCCTCGCCCCCCTGTCCGGGGCCTTCCTGGCCTACTGCGACCTCGCGAGGCCGGGGGGAGAAAAGAAGAAGATCGTCGCCGCGATCACGGACGGGGATTCCGACAACCTCATGGTCGGCCGGAACGGGATCTTCTACGACAACGACGGCCGGGACTGGGACGCGACCGTGGTGCGCCTGGTATCCAACGCCATCAGCGTACGGGAGGCCTTCTGGCTTCCCTACAAGAAGTTCGCCCGGATGATCGAGGAGCAGATTGCCAAGCGGGCCCAAGCGGGGGAAGCGGGCGCCACGGATAAACTCGCCCGGACGGCCGAAACGGTATCCCACGCCGACCGGCCGTCCGCCGGCCCGAAGCAGGCCGAACCCGCCAAGAAGCTGGACCTGGGAACCATAGCCCTGATCGGAACGGCCGTGGGAGGCATCAGCGCGATGGTCGCCAGCTTCCTCCAAACCGTCTTCGGGCTGGGGATATTCATGCCCCTCGGCTTGGCAGGAATCCTGCTCCTGATATCCGGCCCCTCCATGGTCCTGGCGTCCCTCAAGCTGCGCAGGCGGAACTTGGGGCCCCTCCTGGACGCGAACGGATGGGCCATCAACACCAAGGCGCGGATCAACATCCCCTTCGGGGCGTCCCTTACGGCCCTGGCGGCCCTGCCGCCGGGAACCCTTCCCCCCCTCTCGGACCCCTTCCCGGAGAGG
>CAYTYG010000263.1:0-4728 GCA_964441515.1 uncultured Treponema sp. | reverse complement strand
AGGTATAGAGCGAGTCGGCGATGCAGTCCGGGTGCTCGCAGTAGGCGGTAAGGGGGAAGACGTCCGTGGCGGTCTCCAGAAGCAAGCGGGCCGTCTGGTTGAAGATCTCCCTGCGGAAGTTCAGGACCAGGGTGGGACAGACGAACACGAGTCCCCGCTTTTCCGATTCGTCCCGCATGAGGTAGGCCACCCGCTCGTCGTAGAAGGCGGCCTCGTCCACGATCCACGTGCCCGTATGGGGGTTGCAGGCCAGGAGGCTCTCCAGGTCGAAGGAGTCCCGAACGGCGCTGATGTGGTCCCCGCAGCGCTCGAAGCCCCCGCGGTAGGCCAGCGCGTCCTCGGGATAGTCCGGGAACCGGGCTCGGTCCAGGCTGGAGCGGACGAAGAAGAGCTCCCGGCGGTCCGCGCCGCAGCTCGACGTGGCCGCCGAGACGCCCGCGCCCTTTTTCAGGGCGACCCGGGAGTCCCGCCAGATGCGGGCGGAGAACTCGGTTTTTCCGGAGCCCATGGGGCCGATCACCAGGATGCGCCGCCCCCCCTTGGTGAAGTCGAAGTGGTTGAAGGAATCGTGGACCCTCAGGTACGGGAAACCCAGGCTCCTCAGGAAGCGTTCGTTCTCGGAATCCTCGTTTCTCATATTCTTATATCCTGTCGACCGGTTCCGGCGTTTCTTGGTTATCCGTTATCTACTCGAAATCCCGGTATTTCAAGGCCTTCCGGGAAGCCGAGAGGCCCCCGCCCAGGACTAGGGCCGCGGAGCCCGAGACCAGGAAGCCCGCGGAGATTGTCAAAAAGGGTTTTCGTATCAGGGCCCCGGAAGCCAGGACTACGACTCCGGGGAGGATGAGGGTGGAGCCGAGCCACTTGAGCCGTTTGGCGGCCGAATCCGAGGAAATAACCCCCCCGGCTATCCAGACTCCCCCCGCCAACAGGGCCAGCCAGAGGGCGGCCCGGTTCAGGGCGTCCCGGGGGGTCCGAACCCCGCCCGGGAAGGGCAGGGAACCTGGGACGTCGGGCGGACCGCCCTCCAGGGTCTCCGGAATTTCCGATACCGCGGCGTCCAGGACTCCTCCCACGACCCTGCGGAAGTCCGCCTCGGAGGCGTCCGCGGGCCGGACGGATAGGTCCAGGGCGGCCCCGGAAGAGTATGCGGACGCCAGGAGCGCCGCGGAGGCGTCCCGGGACACCGGAACCTCCTCGGCGTAGACCCGGGCGAAGTCGGGGGCGCCCCGGCCCAGCGCGGACTTCAGGGGCCGCATGTCCATCCGGAGGCGGCCCGCCCCGGAAGGCGCTTCCAGGGAATCGAAGGCCGAGTCCACGGCCGTATCCGCCGCGGAAAGAATCTCCGGGACGGGCAGGGACTTTTGCAGGGCCTTGCCCGCGGCGGGGCCCGAGAGCCGGAGGCGATCCCCCGCCTCCAGGGTTCCCTCGAACCGCTCGTACAGGGCGGGGGTCTCCAGGACGGCCCGGGCTTCGGGGCCGGATACGATATGCTTGTAGAAGTCACGGTCCAGAATCCAGGAACGGGCGGGTACCAGGAAGAGGGTTCCCAGGATCGCCGGCAACCCGATAAACACGTAGAGGGCCAGGGCGAGCAGTCTTCGCACGATGCGCTCCTTTACTTCGCCAGGACCAGGTTGGGAAGGCCCTTGGGCTTGCCCAGGGAGAGGTACTTGAAGGGATGGATGTCCAGGGCGTTGGGGTACCAGCCCTCCACGACGTCCCGGTCCAGGATGTTCACCGCCAGGCTGTGGTAGACGGGCAGGACGGTACCGGAATCCAGGAGCAGGGCCTCGGCCTCGGCAAGGACGGCCATCCTCTCCTCGTCCTCTAGGCCGCCGGATTCCGCGATACGCCGGTCGTAGTCCGGGTCCGAATAGCCCGAGTCGTTCAAGGAGGAATCCGAGGTCCACATCTGCAGGAACGCCAGGGGGTCCGCGAAGTCCCCTATCCAGGAATTCAGGGTCAGGTCCCATTCCGCGTCCTTCACGCTGCCGTAGAACCGGGATGCGGGGAGGGTGCGTATTTCCGCCTCGAGCCCCAGGGCCTCCTTCCAGGCCCCGGCCAGGAGGTCCGCTATCCGGAGCGAGGCTTCCCCTTCGGGCAGGAGCATGCGCAGGGGCGGAAGGCCCTTTCCCCCGGGATACCCGGCTTTCTCCAGGAGCCTCAAGGCCTCTTCGGGGTCCGGCTTCCGTATGCCCTCCGGCGCCTTGTAGCCGTCCACGGGAAGGACGAGGCCCGTGGCCGGGATGAGGTAGTGCTCGCGGCTGCGAATCGCGTCCCAGGGGGCCAGGAGGGCCAGGGCGCGCCGCACCGAGGGGTCGGACCAGGGCCGGGATCGGCAGGAGAAGAACCAGTAGTGCGTCGCGAACATGGGGTTGACCTGCAACGTCCCCTTGTCCAGGATCCCCTCCAAGTCCGCGTCCCCCGCGAGCCAGTGTATGTCCCCGTTGTTGAAAAGACGGGTGGCTTCCTCGGGCTTGTCCGGCCAGACCATCCGTATCCCGTCCAGGCGGACGGCGTCGGCATCCCAGTATTCGGGGTTCTTCGCAAGAACCAGGGCCTGCCCGTCGTAGGACTCCACCCGGAAGGCCCCGTTCACGGGAAGAAAAGCGGCCCG
Organism: uncultured Treponema sp.; assembly: GCA_964441515.1. Classification (GTDB taxonomy): domain Bacteria; phylum Spirochaetota; class Spirochaetia; order Treponematales; family UBA12059; genus JAAYUR01. Next base: position 2,108 of record CAYTYG010000263.1, on the reverse strand, counting down.
GGCGCTCCAGTCCCGTACCTTGAGGACCGAGGGATGCACGGGACAGAAGGAGTGGTGGCAGAGAAGCCGGGTGAAGTACGCGGCCGGGGTCTCCAGGGTCACCTGGAGCACGTCGTCCGATATCACCGCTATCCCGACCTTGTCCGGATCCTTCCGTCGGCCGGTCCTGTACTCCCGGGCGCCCCGGATGACGTCGAAGAAGGAGGCGTATTCCGCCCCCTCCGCCGGGTCCAGCATCGCCAGCCAGGCGTCCCGGAAGTGGGCCGCCGTAACCCGGTCCCCGTTGGACCATAGTGCTTCCCTCAGGTAGAAGGTGTAGGTCTTGCCGTCCCGGGAACGGTTGAAGGCCCGGGCCGCGGCCCGGACGGGCTCCAGGGTCGCGGGGTTGTAGGCGAACAACCCCTCCAGGAGCCCGGAGAGTATCTGCGCCTCGTGGGAATAGACGGAGTGGCGCGGGTTCAGCTCGATCCGGCCGCCGGATACGGCCATGACCAGGACTTTGTTTCCGCCTTCCTGGGACGCCGCGGCGGGGCCCAGGAAGGCGAGGAAAGCCAGGAGCAAGAGGGGGAGCCTCGGATGGCCGGCGGTCCGACCCATGGCGGAATCTCCTTTCGGATAGAGCGGTCTTCTACGGCGCGTCGGTCCGTATGCCCAGGCGGCGCATCTGCTCGATTTCTTCCTTTTGGGCTACGTATTCGTGCTTCTTTTGGTTGACCTTGATGATGGATGTCTTCAGGGTGGCCAGCTCGACCTTGATTCCCCGGATGCGGTTCTTGGTATCCGGGTCGGTGATGGCGGACTTGTAGTACTCGTCCAGGGCCGAAAACTTCCGGTAGTACCGCTGAAGGTCTTCCAGGCCCCTTTCCAGGAAGTTGTACGCCTGTTCCTCCGGGGCCGAGGAGATCCGCTTCCAGGAGGCGGAGTTCTTGGCCGCCAGGGAGGAGAAGACCTGGGCCCGGCGGGCGACGTCCTCCGAGAACTTCGTGAAGTCGATCTCCTCCCGCCGATGCTCCGCCGTGATGGGGTCGGAGTAGTCCACGGTGTAGACGGTGGAATCCTCCGAGGGGTTGAACAGGTGCCTCAGCATCTTGCGGAGCTGGGCCAGGAAGGAGCGGTTTTGGCTTTCCAGGAGGAGGGCGTTTTCCCGGAGTTTGCGGATGGATTCCTCCAGCTGATACCCCGCCCCGGCCAGGATGCGCACCCCGTCCAGCACGATAGCCTTGAAGTTGTGGTTCTGGGAGGACTCCGCCTTCTTCGTCTCCTTGACCCGCAGCTGGGAAAGGATCTCGTCGCGGCGGACCTGTCCGTCCGCGGAATAGTCCTCCTGGAGCAACTCCTGGATCAGCTCGGGGTAGAAGGGCCTGTCCCCCAGGGTTTCCGCGAACTTCCGGCGGATGAGCCGGACGGTCTCCTCCCCGTGGGTGACGACCCGGTCCCGGTTCAAGGTCATCCCCGTCAGGACCAGCTGGCGCACGTCTAGCTTGTACCGTTCCTTGTGATAGAGGGTAAGGGACTTGAGGATCTGGAATATCTCCCGGGAGGAGCGTTCCAGGCTCAGGAATCCCTCGTTGAGTATCCCCGTGGACAGGGGGTCCGAGCCCTTGCGGACCAGCCCCACGATCTCCGCGATGCGGATCGACACCTGCGCCGGACCGAGCACGGCGCGCACCAGCGCGTAGACCAGGTAGATCCCGGGGGGCTTGAAGTCCCAGGCGTCGCGGTACGGCATCCCGCCGCGCAAGACGGCGTCGGCCACTACCGCGTAGATTCCCTGGTCCCGCCCGTACGGCATGAGCAGCAACTGCGCGAGACAGAACGTCGCGGTAAGGAGCGCTGCGCCGAGCAGGAGGCGATCGGACAGCGACGGGCGATCGGCCATCGGGTCGCAGTCGGGAGCGCGGCACGCGGTGTCGTCGCGCCCCGTCATCAGCCGCCACCAGGATCTTGCCCCGCATCCGGCCATCGACCGTTCATCCCCTCCCGTCCGTCAGGACGCCGGCGGATCCGGACGCCCGCGCCAGATCGGCAGGAAGAGCAGATCCACGGCGCGGCTTCCGGGGGCGCGCTCGTAGCGGAAGAGGCGCCAGAGGAACGAGACCTTGCGCGTG
>CAYTYG010000262.1:0-4744 GCA_964441515.1 uncultured Treponema sp. | reverse complement strand
CGCGACATCGACCTTGGCAAGGTCGCGCTCTACCACTGAGCTATTCCCGCAAGTGCAGCCCCTCCTGCGTCCACGAGGCTGGGCCTCGTATGCGAGAGAAGGGACTTGAACCCTCACGCCTTACGGCACCAGATCCTAAGTCTGGCGTGTCTGCCATTCCACCACTCTCGCGTTCACCCAGACCGTACGCGCCGTAGCGGACGGGTCGGCCGGGAAACCTTCCGATTTCTCCAGATCCAACCCTTTGAGCCGCGCAGGGATCGAACCTGCGACCCGCAGATTAAGAGTCTGCTGCTCTACCAGCTGAGCTAGCGGCCCGTTTTTTCAAGTGCGTCCGACAGGAATCGAACCTGCGACCTACGGATTCGAAGTCCGTCGCTCTATCCAGCTGAGCTACGGGCGCATTTCCTAGTCCGGTACTCCCGGCGGAATGGAACTCAGGGTGGGTGATGGGTCTCGAACCCACGACATCCAGATCCACATTCTGGTACTCTACCAACTGAGCTACACCCACCGTGCCGTGCACTTGGTAGGCAGTACAATGCCAAAACATGCCGGGAATGTCAAGAGCCGAAGAACGATATCCCGGGCAGGAAACCGGGAGTCCTTGGAGACTTGGTATCGATGTTGCCGAGTCGGGACGCTTTCCGCCCGGGGGGCCGCCTTCAACCCTCAGGGGGGCAGGATGGGCGAGGGAGCTCCGCAGGATCCGCAGACGCAGCGGCCGGCCTCCGTCGTACGCAGGTTCCGGATGGAGATGCCGTAGCCCTCCCGATGCACGAGGACAGCCCCGCAGGCGGGACAGACCGTGTCGGCGGCCCCGGGAACGTTGCCTAGATATACATAACGCAGCTTTTCCCGGGCGACCCGGGAAAGGGTTTCCAGGCTTTCCGGCCGGGTCGGAGACAGGTCGTACTTGTACATGGGGCGGTAGGCGGAGAGGTGGTAGGGGATGTCCGGAGAGAGGTCCGCCAGGAATTCCGCCATGGCCCGTATTTCCCCTTCCGAGTCGTTTCTGCCGGGTACCACCAGGGTCGTGACCTCCAGGTGCGTGAGTTCGGCGGCCGCCTCCAAAAAGTTTTTTACCGTCGGAAGATCGCCCCCCAGCTCCCGTGCGTACCAGGCGGGATTCCAGGATTTAAGGTCCACGTTCGCGGCGTCCGTCAGGCCCAGCACTTCCCGGGCCGGCTCGGGAAGTGCGTGGCCGTTCGTGACGAGCACGTTTTCCAGGCCCGCGTCCCGGGCAGCCCGCATGCAATCCAGGATATACTCGATGTGCACCAGGGGCTCGGAATAGGTGTAGGCGATCATGCCGCACCGGGCCCGCAGGGCGGCCCGTACCGTATCGTCGGGGGAAAGACTTTCCGCGGGCGCGTCGGGGTTTTGGGAGATCGTCCAGTTCTGGCAGAAGGGGCATTTCAGGTTGCATCCGGTGAAGCCCACGGAGAAGACGGGACGGCCCGGGCGGAAGTGGTAGAGGGGCTTCTTCTCGATGGGGTCCACGGCCGCGGAGGAAACCGCGCCGTACTTGGGCAGGAACAGCGTTCCCCCCTGATTTCGCCGGACCCCGCAGATGCCCGCGGACCCTTCCGGAATGGAGCATCGATGATGGCAAAGCAGGCACTGGACGCGGCCGCCCTCGACGGGCTTCCAGTAGCGCCCCGGGGCGTTCATCCCCGGGCGCCGCCGGGAGACCTCTCCCGGGAGGAGATGCCGGCCTTGGTTACTTTGAGGTCCGGGGATACACCGAATACCCGGGGAGGCGTGTCCACCTCGAAGGGCTCGTACCGGATGCCCATGCTGCCCCGCCGTATCCACACCCGGACCCGGGGATAGCTCTCCCCGCCCTGGGTTACCGGGGACGCCAGGTCCTCCGCGTTGACGATATCCCCCACGAGGAATTCGTAGATGCCCGGGCTCTCGGCGGAGGGGTCTCCCACCAGGATCAGCTTGCCGTCGTCATAGGGATGCTTCCGCGGGGTTCCCACGAAGGGAACCGCGTCCTGGGGCGGGGAGGCCTTGTAGCGCTGGATCCCGAAGAAAGGCTCGCTTTCCAGGTAATCACGAATGCTCACGCCGTTTCCTCCTGTTCGAGAGGTGTTCCATAAGGATAAATATAAAGGCAAGGACGCCGGAAAAAAAGAGCGTTCCCCGGCCGAACCAGTCCCCGTACCGGACGTACGGGGTCTCCCGGTCCTCCCTGAATACGGGGATCTCCACGAATCGGCTGACGGGCTCGAAGAGGGGCAGTTCCTCCAGGACCTCCCCGAAGGCCCCTATTACGCAGGACAGGCCCCCGTTCGTGGATCGGACAAGGGTTCTCCGGGTCTCTACGGATCGGAAGCGCGAGGCGACAAAGTGCTGAAGCTGCGCGGAGACGGTGCGGGACCAGGAGTCGTTCGTCAGGTTGATGTAGAAGTCCACCCCGTCCCGCGCGAAGTCCGCGCAGAGGTCCGCGAAGGCGTCCTCGAAGCAGATGGGGGCGGCGAAGGCGAAGCCGGCGCCCCCGGACGCAGGGAGACGGAAGAGAACCCTCTCCGTGCCGGCCGTCCATCCTCCATTGGCAAGCCCTACGACATTCTTCATGAAGTTCCGGAAGGGTTCGTACTCCCAGAAGGGAATGTCCTCCGCGAAGGGCACGAGGTGTATCTTCCCGTACCCGGCTTCCTGGCGCCCGTCCGGCCCAATGAGGATGACCGAGTTCATGGCGGAAAAAGTCTCCCAATTCAGGACGATGGGCGCCCCCAGGAGGAATCGGGAGCCGGTCTCCCGGAAGAACGGCACCAGGGGATCCCGGGCCGGGTACCGGGAGTATTTCCGAAAATAGTCCTCGTACGGTGCGTCCAGGTTGGATTCGTTCCAGAGGACGATGTCGGGGGTCCGCCCGGCCTCCTCTATGGCTTTTCGGGTGAGGGCCATGCAGGCCTGTAGGGTCCGCTCCTCCCCGTCGGTCCAGGAATCGGCGTTCTGCTGCACCAGCACCGCGGTGAAGCTGCCCTTTTCGGGGACCGGGTTGTCCATCCGCAGGAATCCGTAGACCAGCGCAGCCGTCGTGGCGAGCGCCACCAGCGCAAGGTTCCCTATCCCCAGGGCCGCCCGGTCGACGTCCGCGGCCGGGAGGGGCGGAAAGAGGCGCGGGGCGGGACGGATCCGGGCGAGGGACTCCCGGGGCCGTCTCAGCCGGGCTCCGAGCAGCTCCGCGAAGGACGCCCCCGACCAGGCGAGGAGGAAGGAAATACCATACACCCCCGTCCTGTCCGCTATCTGGATTAGAGGAAGAAAAGTATTGACGCTGTACGCCAATAGGCCCCAGGGATACCCCAGGAAGCCCGTGGATTTATAGAACTCGAAGCCCGCCCAGAGGAGGGCGAAGGCCAGAGGGCGCCAGGCCCCTCCGCGGCGCAGGAGGTAATCCAGCCAGAGGGCGAGATGGGCGTAGACCACGGCATAGGCCAGCACGGTGCTCCCCAGGGTCCAGACGGCGAAATCCTTGAAGTACCAGAGCCAGTAGCTGGACAGACCGTGTGCGGCCGCTCCATACACGGCTCCGAGAGCCGCGGAAAATCCATAGCCCGGGGAGGCGGCCAAGGCGAGGCAGAGGGGGGCCGCGGCCAGCCATCCGAGCAGGGGGCTGCCGTACGGGAAGAACTCGTTCGGGATGGCCAGCGCGACCAGGAGGCCTCCCAGAAGGGCAAGCAGGAGTAACGGGGCACGCTTCATCGCCGTTTGATCATACAGGCTTGCAGCTTTCGATGGAAGGGCAAAAAAACTCCATGTAGAAACCACGGACCGGGCGTAAATAAGTCCCTTGACCGCTCGCGGGGGATGCGGTAGATTCGCCCTTAATGGTAAAAGCCGTTTTCCCGGGGTCCTTCGATCCTCCCACGTACGGACACCTCAACATCATAGAGCGTGCGCGGGGTATTTTCGAGGAGCTCTACGTAGTCGTCGCCGTAAACAAGGACAAGAGCTACCTTTTCAGCCCCGAGGAGCGTGTCGGTCTCCTCAAGGAGCTACTGAAGGACTACCCGAACGTGTCCGTGCATACCTGCGACACCCTGATCGTCAACTTCGCCCGGAAGTTCGGGTGCCGGGTGCTGTTGCGGGGCGTGCGGAGCGTACCGGATTTTTCCTACGAGTTCGAGCTTTCCATCATGAACAAGGGACTGGACCCCGGCATAGAAACCTTCTTTATGCCCACGGATCCGAGGTACTTCGTGCTCCGGTCCAGCGCCATCAAGGAGCTGGTGTCTTTCAACGGGGACGTCACCGGCATGGTCCCGCCCAAGGTGGCGGTGGCCCTCAAAGCCAAGGTCGCCCAGTAGCCGCGGTAGGGAGCTATGGGTTTACCCTTTCGTGCGTATTGACAAAAAAAGTAAAAATGTCACATACTAAACAGGGCGTAAGCCCTTGGACCTTGACAAAAAAGGGTGCCTCCGTTAGGGTAGCGAGTCGGTATCCAACTCGGAGAAATCTAAGGGAATGAGGTTTTTACATGGCTGTACCTAAGTCAAGGACTTCCAAGGCGCGAACGAGCCGTCGGCAGTCGATCAATATGAAGTTGACTGCCCCGGCCGTCGTATCCTGCGGCAACTGCGGCAACCCCGTGTTGTCCCATCGCGTTTGCCCGAAGTGTGGTTTCTATCGCGGGCGGCAGGTGCTCACCCCCGAAACCAAGTAAAGGAGTCATCCCATGGACGAGCTTTTCAACAAGATCAAGAAGATCATCGCGGACAAGCTTGAG
>CAYTYG010000261.1:0-4758 GCA_964441515.1 uncultured Treponema sp. | reverse complement strand
GGACCAGGGCCAGCATCTCCTGCTCCCGGGCCTGGGCCGCGGCGCGGCGCTTCTCGGCCTCCGCCTGGAACCGGCGCTTGTCGGCCTCGGCCTGGTCGGCCTGGAGCTTGGCGCCCACGTTGGCCCCCACGTCGATGTCCGCTATGTCGATGGACAGGATCTCGAAGGCGGTACCCGCGTCCAGGCCCTTGGCCAGCACCCGCTTGGAGATGGTGTCGGGGTTCTCCAGGACCTCCTTGTAGGATTCCGAGGAGCCGATGGTCGTTACGATGCCTTCGCCCACCCGGGCGATGATGGTCTCCTCCGTGGCCCCTCCCACCAAGCGTTCGATGTTGGCGCGCACGGTGACCCGGGCCTTGACCTGGAGCTGGATGCCGTCCTTGGCCACGGCGTCTATCGTCACCTTGCCCTTGCTGGTGTCCGGGACGTCGATGACCTTGGGGTTGACGCTGGTCTTGACGGCCTCCAGGACGTCCCGCCCGGCCAGGTCTATGGCCGCCGCCCGCTGGAAGGGCAGGGGGATGGCCGCCTTGTTCGCGGCCACCAGGGCCAGGCTCACCTTCATCACGTTGCCCCGGGAAAGGAAGTGGGTTTCCAGCATGTCCGAATCCACCTCGATGCCCGCCTTGGTCAGCATGATGCGGGCGTCCACGATCACCGAGGGATTGACGTGGCGCAGCCACATCCCCACCAGGCGCCCCATGCCCACGGCCGCGCCGGACAGGAGGGCCCGGAACCAGAGTCCGAAGAATTTGAAGAAGAGGATGAGTATCCCGAGGGCTACGAGCCCTATGACGGCATACAGAGCGATGATAATCATGTTGCCTCCTTGTTACATATGAGTATCAGGCCCGAGGGCCTTTCGAATCCGAACCCGGCGCGTCGGGTCCCACCACGACGCGGCTTCCCTGGACGTACAGGACCTTGATAGGGGAGCCTTCCTCCACGAAAAGGCCCTCGGTCTCCACGCTGTAGGTTGTCCCCTCGATCTCCGCCCGGCCCGAGGGCCGCAGGGTGGTGCGGGCTACCCCCCGCTTCCCGGCGAGGGGACTGGGAGGCGGGGCGGCCGCGTCCTGCCCGGTTTTCCCCGGGGCCAGGGGCCCCGCGGCGGTACCCTCTATCGTTGTCTTGAGGGTCAGGCGGTCGAAGAGCTTGAGCCGGGGGCCGGCCAGGGCCAGGACGCCTATCCCCGCGATGGCCGCGAGTATCCCCACGAACACGGTCAAGGCGTTCCGGCCCATCAGGTCCCATTCCCAGGAGACCGTGGGCAGGCCGAAGTCCTGCATGGAGAAGACGAGGGCCGCCCCGATCAGGACGATCCCCGAGATGCCCATGACCCCGAAGCCGGGCAGGATGAAGATCTCCACGGCCAGGAGGGCGATGCCCAGGATGAAGAGGATGATCTCCAGGGAGCCCACGGTGCCCATCAGGGCGTTGGCCCCGAAGAGGGTGAAGAAGGCGATGATCGCGACGGTTCCCGGAATCCCGAAGCCCGGGGAGTTGATCTCCAGGAAGATCGCCACGAGCCCCAGGAGGATGAGAAGGGACTGTACGGCCCCGGAGGTCAGGAAGACGACCGCCCGGTCCGCCGCGGAGGGCTCCAGGACCCGGGCCGGCTCCTTCGACCCCAACACCCCGACAAGGGTCTCCAGGTCGAAGACCGTACCCGACGAGAGACCGTAGCGCTCGGCCTCTCCCGCGGTCACGGACAAAAGCTTGCCCTTGGCGGAGATCGTCCGGACCCGGGTCGTCTTGCCGGGATTCTCTTTCTCCAGGGAGGCGGCTTCCTCGGCCGTGGCGATCCTCCGTTTCCCGTCCACTTCCATCTCGTAGAGCTCGACGTCCGCGTCCACCATGGCCAGGGCCAGGGCGGGGGGGTAGCCGTTCTTCTCCGCCAGGGCGGCCATCTGGGAGCGGACGGCGCTGACCGACTTCTCCCCCGCTCCCTCGGTCTTGCCCTCGGGGCTCATGATCACCGGGGCGGCGGCCCCCATGGAGGTGCCCGGGGCCATGTAGACGGCGGAACAGGAGAACGCTATGAGGGCCCCCGCGGACCAGGAGACCCCCATGCTGTCCGGGCCGGACCGAACGTAGGCTATGGTGCGGGCCTTCCGGATGGAGCCTATATACGAGGATATACGCAACGCCGAATCCACCCGGCCCCCGAAGGTGTCTATGTCGAACACCAAGAAAGCGGCCCCGGCTTTCAGCGCGGCCTCCGCGTTGCGCCGTACGAAGACGGCCGTGGAGGCCTCGATGTCCCCGTGTATCGGGATCACGTAGACCTGCGTCCCCTCCGCCGCTGCGGGGCACGGACCCGCCAGGGAAAAGAGCGCCAGAATCGCGGCTCCAACGAAAGACCTGTGCGATAATAAGGCAGACATTGTTCTCAAGGACTCCTCCCGGAACCGGCGGGCCGTTCCATGCCGCGCCCATTCTATCACACGCGGACCCGGGAAAGCTGGAAGACTTTGCGCGAACCTCGGAATTCCCGGAAACCTCGTCCTTCTCGCCCCCCGGGGCGGTTCCCCAAGACAAAGTCTAGCTGTATTATTCAGCGATGCAATCGGGAAGGAGCGGATATGGAATCCGAGGACGAGGAGCGCGAGCGCAGGCAGGAGGCCCTGGAGATGAAATCCGCGTACCAGGAAGAGGAGGTCTCCAAGCTGAGCGGCCTGACCTGGGACCTGACGCGCCGGATGGACCGGCTGGAGGCCCTGGTTGCAGATATCCGCCGCAAGCTGGCCGCGCTGGAAGATCCCTCGCCCAATCCGCCCGCGGACCAGAGGCCGCCGCACTACTGACGGTCCGGGAAAAACGTAAGTCCGCATAGCCCGGCGGCCGGCTTTCCGACGGGCGCGGACTCGGCCGCCGGGCGGCCCTGCCGCTTGTGGGATAGGGAGGGGGTTTTTACCAAAACCGCCCAGATTGGAGGCATCCATGCTTCATTCCGTCTGTGTATTCTGCGGGGCCAGTTCCGGGGCCTCCGCCGCCTATCTCGCCGCGGCACAGCTCATGGGTAGGGCCCTGGCGCGGCGCGGCCTGCGCCTGGTCTACGGGGGCGGAAATTCCGGGCTCATGGGAGAGCTTGCGCGTTCGGCCTTTTCCGCCGGGGCCGAGGTGATCGGCGTCATCCCCCGCAGGCTGAACGAGCTGGTCGCCCCCGCGGACCTCACCGAGCTTGTCGTCGTCGAGGATATGCGGGAGCGCAAGTCCCGGATGCACGAGATGTCCGACGCATTCGTGGCCCTGCCGGGGGGGATAGGCACCCTGGAGGAGTTCTTCGAGGCCTGGACCTGGCGGGCCCTGGGCTTCCACGGCAAGCCCGTGGGGCTCCTGGAGGCGGAGGGCTTCTGGGAACCCCTCCTGGGCTTCCTGGACGGAGTCGCCGCCTCCGGCTTCCTGGGCCGGGAGCACCTGGAGGACCTGGTGGTGCGGTCCGATCCCGAGGAGCTTCTGGATGCCCTGGAAGCCCTGCCCGCCCTCCGGTCCCACAAAAAGCCCGAACGATGCCGTCCGGGCTGACCCTGCGGCGGCCGAAGGTATTCGAAGTTTGTTTACAAATTCGATTCTATAATTTACAATTTTCCTGAATTGACGCGGAAACGCGGTATTTTCCTTAGTACTCCTTACAATCGAGCGAGCATAAAAGCAGTCTGCGGGAGGCCCCCATGCGGTGGTTTCGCGTATTGCTCGTCGTTTCCCTGGCGTTCTGCTCCGTACTCTCCTTCGCACAGCCGGGCGATCTATCCCTGTCCGTGGCCCCCACCCTCGCGGTTCCCGTGGGCCCCATCGTAGACGGCGACCTCCCCCTATACAGCCTGGGCGGAGGCGCGGCGCTGCGGGGTGATTTTGTCCCCGGCTTCGCGCCCTTCCTCTATGGACGGGTCTCCCTGGACTTCGACCTCCTGCCCTTGAACGGCGCGGACGACGCCCTGACCCTGCTGGCCGGGGGCGGAAGCCTGGGCCTCTCGTTGAATCCCACGGCCCGCCTGGTTCTGCGGGTCGGCGGCGGCGGAGGATTCTACATCGCCATGTCGGACCTGGGCACGGTGCGCAATCCCTACGTGGAGGGCGGCGCGGAGCTGGCCATCCGTATGGGTCCCGCCACGTCCCTCAGCGTGGGCGCGCGCTACATGCACCTGTTCACTCCCAGCGGGCCCCTGTACCAGGGGATCGCGGCCCAGGTCGGCTTCAGCTACGACCTGGCCGGGTCCCGCAAGGGCACGGAGATCCGGATGGACCCCCGCCTCAACCCGATCTTCCCTCTCTTCTATTCCTACTACGACAAGAATCCCGCGGGCGAGGTGACCGTATTTAACGACGAGAGCACCCCCTACGAGAAGGTGAGGGTCTCCTTCTACGCCCGCCAGTACATGGACGGACCGCGCAGCTGCGCGGACCTCGGGACCCTGCGGGGAGGGGAGTCGAAGACCGTGCCCGTCTTCGCCCTGTTCAACGACTCGATCTTCCGGGTCACCGAGGGCACCAAGGCCGCGGGGGAGATCATCGTCGAGTACTTCTACCTGGGCAAGGCCCGCAGGACCTCCTTCCCCGTCACCGTCCGGGTCCAGAACCGCAACGCCATGACCTGGGACGACGACCGAAAGGCCGCGGCCTTCGTCACCGCGAAGGACCCCATGATCCTGGGCTTCGCCAAGAGCGTGGCCTCCACCGTACGGTACGAGGGCACGCCCCCGGTATCCGAGGAGTTCCGCTCGGCCCTGGCCATCTTCCAGGCCCTCACGGTCTACAAGC
>CAYTYG010000260.1:4107-4760 GCA_964441515.1 uncultured Treponema sp. | reverse complement strand
GAAATTCTTCGAGGTCCAGAAGTACATGACCCTGATCGACTACCAGTTCCACCCCGAGCCCTTCGACGTCAACCTGGCCTGGTTCAACGCCCTTCCCGCGGACCTCCAGAAGATCCTGGAGGAGGGGGCCTGGATCTACACCGAGAAGCAGAACGAACTCCGGCGGACCCTGAACGATCACTACTACAAGATGATCACCGACGGAGGCGTGAAGGTCTACAAGCCCACGTCCCGGGAGCGCGATCAGTTCGTCAAGGCCTGCGCGCCGGTCTACGACTTCTTCGTGAAAAAGGGCCTGTTCACCCAGGCGGACCTGGACGCGATGCGCAAGATCATCGCGGGGAAAAAATAGCCCGCCGTCTGCGGGGAAGGCGGCCTCCCGGGGAGGCCGCCTTCGATCTCATACCCACGGGAAACCCCATGCAACAATCCGCCGTACTTAAGGCCCTGAACGCCCTGGTCGGTTTCGTAGACAAGGCTTTGTCCGTTTTTCTCGGGGCGCTGGTGGGCCTCTTGGCCCTGGGCGTCGGAGCTGGGCGCCATCGCCAAGAACTACCCCAACGTGTGGGTTGACATGTGCTGGGCCTGGACGATGAACCCGGCCGAGTCCGAGCGGGCGCTCTCCGAGTGGCTGGATGCGGTACCATTCAACA
>CAYTYG010000260.1:699-4097 GCA_964441515.1 uncultured Treponema sp. | reverse complement strand
GTTTTTCTCGGGGCGCTGGTGGGCCTCTTGGCTTTGGGCGTCGTGGTTACCGTGCTGCTCCGCTACGTGTTCGGCGTATCCTTCGCCTGGGCGGAGGAGCTCCTGACGATGGTGTTCATCGCCACGACCTTTTTCGGCGCCGCCCTCGGGCTCCGGGAGGGGGAGCACATCGCGATCAGCCTTTTCCCCCCGAAAAAGCCGATTCTGCAAAAGGCCTTGAGCATACTCGTCATGCTCGTGGTTATCGTCGTTTCGGCCTTCGTGTTCAAATACAGCCGCGTTTGGATCTCCAAGGTGGGCGGGGTGCCCTCGCCCGCCACGGGGATCGTGAGCGGCGTTTTCTATCAATTCGTCCCGATATCCTTTGCGATCACGATTTTCTACGCCGCTGTCCAAATCCTTTCCCAGTTCGTCGAGATTCGGCTCCCCGCCACAAAATCCGTTTTCCAGGATTTTAGCGAGCTGGGCGGCGGGGAAGGGAGGGGATCGTGAACCTCGCCATGATGTTCCTGATCCTTATCCTGCTTCTGGTGATAGGGGTTCCCATAGCCTATTCAATCGGGGGAGCCGGGATCGTGTACATGCTCCTCCGGGATCCCGTGTTCCTGATGACCCTGCCCCAGCGGGTGTGGTCCGGAACCAATAATTTCATCATCATCGCCATGCCCCTGTTCATGCTCGCCGGGGAGATCATGAACCGGGGCGGGCTGACCCGGCGCCTCATAGACTTCTCCATGCTCCTGGTGCGCCCCTTCCGGGGGGGGCTCGGGGAGGTCAACGTCGTGGCCAGCATGATATTCGGAGGCATTTCCGGTTCCTCCGTGGCGGACACCTCGGCGCTGGGGAGCATCCTCATTCCGGAGATGATGAAGAAGGGCTACCCGAAGGGTTTTTCCGCCGGCATCACCGTAGCCTCGTCCACCATGGGCATGGTGATTCCGCCGAGCGTCCCCATGCTGATGTACGCCATGGTCTCCGGGGCGTCCGTGGGCAAGCTCTTCCTGGCCGGCCTGGCTCCCGGACTCCTGGTCGGGGTAATCCAATTCATACTGACCTACGTGCTTTCCAAGAAAAACGGATACCACCCGGTCCACGAGAAGATCTCTACCGCGCAGTTCGTGCGGACGACAAAGGACGGACTTCTGGCCGTCTGCATGCCCGTGCTGATCGTCCTGTCCGTTTCCCTGGGCATAGCTACCGCGAGCGAGTCGGCGGCCATCGCGGTCCTGTACGCCGTCGCGCTCGGCTTCTTCGTATACCGGGAGCTCAAGGTGAGGGACCTGACCGCCGCGTTCAAAAAGACGGCCATCATGTCCAGCTCCATCATGCTGATCGGCGGGTTCACCATGATCTTCACCTGGATACTCGCCGTGGAGCAGGTACCCGCGGCCATCGCGAACTTCCTGGTCTCCTCCGGCATCTCCGCGGTGGGCGTGTTTCTCCTGCTCGACCTCCTCATCCTCATAGTCGGAACCTTTCTGGACGTGACGCCCTGCATCCTCCTGCTGGGGCCCATGCTGCTTCCGGTCATGCGGCAGTTCGGGATGAACGAGCTCCAGTTCGGCGCCGTCATGATCGTGGGGCTGGCCATAGGGCTGGTAACCCCGCCCGTGGGGATGTGCCTGAACGTGGCCAACAAGATCTGCGGCATGTCGATCGTGGATATCTTCAAGTCCGCCTTGCCCTTCATAATCTGCAACATCATCGTCCTATTGTTAGTAACCCTTTTCCCGCCCCTTAGCCTCTGGCTTCCGGGCTTGATCGGTTGACGGAGCGCCGGGCCTGTCCTTTATCGGCCCGGCGGTCCCCGCATTTTTTCTGCAAGGAGTTTGCAATGGATATTCGGGAATACGTTAACTCGGAGTACGCACGGACCCTGGATACGGAGAGGATGCGCTCCCATTTCCTTGTCCGGAAGGTGTTCGTGCCGGGCGAGATCACCATGACATACAGCCACGTCGACCGGATGATAGTCGGCGGCGTCACGCCGACGGGGAAATCCCTTGCCCTGGCCGCGACGAAAGCCCTGGGAACGGAGTATTTCCTGGAACGCCGGGAGATGGGCGTAATCAATATTGGCGGCCCTGGGGCCATCACCGTGGACGGAAAGCAATACGCCGTGGGCGCCCGGGACGGCTTCTACATCTCCGCGGGCTCGAAATCCGTCACCTTCGAGAGCGCCGACCCCGGCAAGCCCGCCAAGTTCTACTTCAACAGCGCCCCCGCGCACCGGTCCTACGCCACCCGGCTCGTCACCCTGGACCAGGCGAAGCACGTCGAGCTGGGCAGCGCGGCGGAGTGCAACAAGCGCGTGATACACCAGTTCATCCACCCCGCGGTCCTGGAGACCTGCCAACTCGTGATGGGCATGACGATCTTCTCCGAGGGGAGCGTCTGGAACACGATGCCCGTGCACACCCACGAGCGGCGCATGGAGGCCTACCTGTATTTCGACATGCCGGCCGACCGCGTCGTCTTCCACTTCATGGGCAAGCCCGAGGAGACGCGGCACCTGGTGGTGCGCAACGAGGAGGCGGTTATCAGCCCCAGCTGGTCCATACACTCGGGGGTCGGAACGGGCCCGTATACCTTCATCTGGGGCATGGCGGGGGAAAACCAGACCTTCACGGACATGGACGCGGTGCCCATGGACGTCCTGAAATAACCGGGCAAGGAGACAAACGACATGATACTGGATCAATTCAAGCTGGACGGGAAGGCGGCCCTGGTCACGGGGAGCTCGACGGGGCTGGGGCAGGGCATGTCCCTGGCCATGGCGGAGGCGGGCGCGGACGTGGTGGGCGTGGACTATGTCCCGTCCCCGGAGACGAAGAAGGCCGTCGAGTCCCTGGGCCGCCGCTTCCTCGAGGTCGTGGCCGACCTGATGACGATAAAGGCCATTCCCGAAATCATGGAGAAAACCGTCCGGGCCTTCGGCCGGCTGGACATCCTGATCAACAACGCGGGCATCATACGCCGCCAGGACGCGATCGATTTTTCGGAGAAAGACTGGGACGACGTCATGAGCATCAACTCGAAAACCGTCTTCTTCCTCAGCCAGGCGGCGGCCCGGCAGTTCCGCGCCCAGGGTACGGGGGGGAAGATCATCAGCGTCGCCTCCATGCTCTCCTTCCAGGGCGGAATCCGCGTGCCCTCCTACACGGCCTCCAAGAGCGCCGTGATGGGGCTTACCCGGCTCCTGGCCAACGAATGGGCCAAGTTCGGAATCAACTGCAACGCCATCGCCCCGGGATACATGGCCACGAACAACACGGCGGCCCTGCGCGCGGATGCGGATAGAAGCGAGGCGATCCTGGCTAGGATACCCGCCGGCCGCTGGGGAACCCCCGCGGACGTGCAGGGGGCGGCCGTCTTCCTGGCGTCCCCGGCGTCCGACT
>CAYTYG010000260.1:0-689 GCA_964441515.1 uncultured Treponema sp. | reverse complement strand
GGACGGCGGCTGGCTGGCCCGGTAGGGAGACCGCGATGATCGCTACCCCCCTGAATGCCTTTGCCAAGTACCGGAGCGTCAGCCGCAACCTGGCCGCGGCCGTCGACTGGCTTGCCGCGGGCGGGTGGGACAAGCTCCCGGAGGGAAAGCACGAGATATCCGGGACCGCCGTATACGCGCTGGCCCAGCGCTACGATTCCAAGCCCCTGGCGGAAACCCGCTACGAGACCCACAGGGACTACATCGACATCCAGCTCCTGGCATCCGGAAAGGAGCTGGTGGAAGTGCGGAGCCCCGAGGGCCTCTCGGTCACGGAGCCCTACAAGCCGGATGTCGAGTTTTACGCTCCCCCAGAAAAGGGCGCCTGCCACGAGATGCTCCTTGTCCCCGGCACGGCCCTGGTGTTCTTCCCGGAGGACGCGCACCGCCCCGGCATCGCGGCGGGCGGCAAGCCGGAGCCCATCCACAAGATCGTCGTGAAGGTGGCTCTCTGAGCCCGGATAAAAAAATTTAAGAAAGCATGGCGCCCCGCCGACGGCGGGGCGTCGCGTTTATTGACTCCATAGACGGCGATTCCCGAACCGGTATACTATCAAGAGGGAAACCGCGGATCCGCGGGATGCCCGGAGCGCGAAGCCGCCTGGTCCCGCGAACCCGCCCCGAGCGGCCCCGGAGCCCCGGTATACAGA
>CAYTYG010000259.1:0-4763 GCA_964441515.1 uncultured Treponema sp. | reverse complement strand
CGCCATATGCTATTTTCATCCAACATGGGACCAATCTCAATCGTCAGATTATGCGTGCCCATGAAAACACTAGCGGGGGGTTTACCGGCGACAAAAAAAAGGAAAAAGTTGATCTTGCTCGAAGGTGGATGAGTGAGCAATTTTATGATGTACGTACTTTTGGGGCGGTTATGTCAACAGGGCCCAATGCCGGTCAAGTCAGAGGTCCTGTACAGATTACCTTCTCCCGTTCAGTACATCCGATTCTTCCTTTGGATCTAGCCATTACCAGGGGAGCTATTACTGATGATGTCAAAGACGCAAAAAGTAGCCAGGATTATGAAAAAGCCGAAGCTCTCATCGACGAGGATAAGCTCCGTACCATGGGCCGAAAGACGTTGATTCCTTACGGTCTCTATGCCTGTAAGGGATTTATCTCTGCAAACCTAGCTGACCCAAGAACGGGAACAGGTTTTTCGGAAGAGGATTTGGCCCTTTTATGGAATGCACTTGGCGGAATGTTCGATAACGATCGATCGGCGAGTAAAGGGATTATGAGCTCGCGGCGCCTTATTGTGTTCAAACACGTCGGAAACACCCCTGAAAAGTCGAAGTTGGGCGTTGCTCATTCGCATCGTCTACTCGATATAGATACCGATTTGATTCCAAACGAAAAGGCAATCGTTAGCATACGATTAGCAGAAGGTGTAAAACATCCGCGTTCCTTCGAACAGTACAAAATCGAAATACGAAAAGATAGGTGCCCCGAAGGAATTGAGATAGACTCTATAATTTAACACCAGTGCCCAGGACCTCTTCGACCGGGTGAAGGCGGAGCGCGCCACGGACTCGGGGAAGCCCGCGCGCGATTTTTCCGACTACCGCGTGACGCTGGACGGCAGGGAGCTCAAGGAGTTCAATACCGTGGTTAAGGTCTGAGCCGCCGGTAAAGATTGGCGCGCTCGGACGCTTCATGGACGACGATACCCGGAGAAGGGGGGAAGGCTTTCCCCCTGGCATCCGAAGAATTGACGGAAAAGGGGAAGGGCGCCATACTAGTTGGCGTTTATCATGATAAACGCCAATAGAGTTGGCTATTTTAGGGGTTCGGACATGGCGGTATCCTATCTGCCGCGGACGCTGGATATTCGTTCCCTGCTCCGCGAACGGTCGTTGTTCCTCTTTGGCCCCCGTCAGACGGGAAAGTCGTCCTATGTCCGGGAGGAACTTGGGAGCCTGCCCGCCCTCAGCTACACCCTGCTGGACCGGGGACTGCTGCTGCGCCTGCTGTCCGACCCTACCCTGCTGCGTCGGGAGGTGGAAGCCCGGAATCTGCGCGACTGCCTTGTGGTGGTGGACGAGGTGCAGAAATGCCCGGCTCTGCTGGACGAGGCCCACCTCATGATTGAGGAGCGGGGAATCCGCTTTCTCCTGACGGGCTCCAGCGCAAGGGGGTTGAAGGCGGCGGGAACGAACCTCCTGGGCGGAAGGGCGCGTACCAGGAGCCTCCACCCCTTTGTCTATCCTGAGGTGAAGGACTCAGGCTTTTCGCTGGAGCGGGTTTTTGAGCGGGGGCTCCTGCCGCCCCATTACCTTTCCGACTGGCCGGAGGAGGATCTTGCCGCGTATGTGAATACCTACCTGACGGAGGAGGTGGCGGCGGAGGGGCTCACGCGGAATCTGCCGGCCTTCGCTCGTTTTTTGCAGGTTGCCGCGGCGACCAACGCGCGGATGATCAACTACACGAACGTGGCCAGCGATGCCCAGGTTCCCCGGCAGACCGTGAAGCTCTGGTATCAGATCCTGGTGGACACGCTGCTCGGTTTCGAGCTGCCGCCCTATACGGGAACGGTGAAACGCAAAGCGGTGGAAACGGCCAAGTTCTATCTGTTCGACATCGGAGTGGTTCGAACCTTGCGGCGGATCCCGCCGGTGGCTCCGGAGAGCGCGGACTTCGGGGAGTTCTTTGAGCACTACATCTGCATGGAGCTGAAAGCCTGGATGGACTACAGGCGGCCCAGGGGCATCTTCTCCTACTGGCGATCCCTGGCGGGGCAGGAAGTGGATTTCATCCTGGACGGGGAGGTCGCCGTCGAGGTCAAGGCCGCCAGACGAGCCCAGGAACGCGACGCGGCGGGCCTCCGGGCGCTCAAGGAGGAGGGCAAGCAGCGCCGTTTCATCCTGGTCTGCCGGGACGACCGGCCGCAGACGCTATCCGGCGGGATCGAGGCGCTCCCGTGGCGGGAGTTCCTCGAACTTCTGTGGTCCGACGGGATACTCGGTCCGGGATAGCCGGGTGTCCAAAAAGTCAACTGATTTTTTCGAACACTCCGGCGACGAAGCGCTGTGCGCTTCGTCGATTACTCAAAAATGAAGGGGTAGCGGAGAAAACCGGAGCCCGCGCAGCGGGCGAGGACTTCGGAGCGAGGGGGAGACTTCCCCCTCCCCTTTCATGAAACGAGGCGGTTATGTATTCCGAGGACGACCTTGTCATGATATCCGGACTGCAGCACATCCTCTTCTGCGAGCGGCAGTTTTCGCTTATCCATGTTGAGCAGGTGTGGGAGGAGAACCGCTTCACCGCGGAGGGGAAGGTGCTGCACGAGAGGGTGGACGCCGAGGGGCATGAGTCGCGCAGGCTCTTCCGGCAGGAGTTCGGGATGGCGGTGCGGTCGCTTGAGCACGGGATCGTGGGGAAGTGCGACCTGGTGGAGCTGTATCTGGAGCCGGACGGGAGCGCGGCCGAGGCGGTTCCGGTGGAGTTCAAGCGGGGCCGCGACAAGGAGGACGACTGCGACCGCGCGCAGCTCTACGCCGAGGCCCTGTGCCTCCAGGAGATGCTGGGGGTTCCGGCGAACCGAGGCGACGTCTACTACCTGGGGGCGCACCGGCGCACGCACGTGGAGTTTTCCGCCGAACTGCGCGAATCCACACTGAGGGCCATCGCCCGGGCGCGGGAGCTTTTGGAGTCGGGCGCTACCCCGGCCGCGAAATACGAAAAGGCCAAATGCGCCCGCTGCTCCCTGGTGGACCTGTGCATGCCCGGCGCGGTGGACCAGGGGGGCAAGCGCGTGGGACGGTACGTTCAGGCGCAGCTGGCGGCCGCGCGAAGGGAAAACGCGGATGCGTAAATTGCTCAACACGCTATACGTGAGCTCCCAAGGGTCGTACATCCGCAAAGAGGGCGAGACGATCGTGGTGGAGCGCGAGGGGCAGAAGGCGCTGCAGCTCCCCGCGCACACTGTGGGCGGGATCGTGTGCTTCGGCAACGTATTGTGCTCGCCGTTCCTCCTGGGGTTCTGCGCGGAGCGCGACGTGTCCGTCTCGTTCCTGTCGGAACATGGGCGGTTCCTGGCCTCCGTGCGCGGGCCGGTGTCGGGGAACGTCCTGTTGCGACGGCAACAATACCGTCTGGCGGACGATCCTGAGACCACGAAGACGATAGCGGCCAATATCGTGGCGGGCAAAATGGCGAACACGCGCGTGGTGATGAACCGCGCGGCGCGCGACCATGGGGACCGGATAGACGCGGAAGCCATACGGCTTGCGTCGGCAACTCTGGACCGGCTGATCGACCAGCTTCCGCGCGCGGCGGACCCGGACGCCGTGAGGGGCCTGGAGGGAATGGCCGCGGCGGAGTACTTCGCCGTGTTCAACCATTTGATCGTGGACCAGAAGGGGGATTTCGTGTTCCACGAGAGGAACCGGCGCCCCCCGCTCGACCCCGTGAACGCGCTCCTATCCTTCGTATACACGCTCCTGGCGCACGACGTGAGGTCCGCGCTGGAGACCGTGGGGCTGGATCCGGCCGTGGGTTTTCTGCATCGGGACAGGCCGGGCCGCCCGGGGCTGGCCCTGGATTTGATGGAAGAGTTCCGGCCCGTCATAGCGGACAGGCTGGTCCTGTCGCTGATCAACCGAAGGCAAGTGGACTCCAAGGGATTCACCAAAGCCCAGAACGGGGCGGTTGTGATGGACGACGCCACGCGCAAGACCGTGCTGGTGGAATACCAGAACCGCAAGCAGGACGAGGTGGCGCATCCCTACATCGAGGAGAAAGTTCCCGTGGGTCTGCTTTTCTTCGTGCAGGCGAACCTCATGGCCCGGTTCATACGGGGCGACATCGACGGGTATCCGCCCTTCTTCTGGAGGTAGAGATGCTGGTGCTTGTGAGCTACGACGTGGCGATCACGACGCCAGGGGGAAAGCGGCGGCTGCGGCGGGTCGCCAAAACCTGCGTCAACTGGGGTCAGCGGGTCCAGTTCAGCGTCTTCGAGTGCGTGGTGGACCCGGCGCAGTGGGTAAGCCTCAAGAATCAGCTGGAAAAGATCATCGACAAGGAGACGGACAGCCTCCGGTACTATTACCTGGGCTCGAACTGGAAGCGGAAGGTTGAGCACATCGGTGCCAAGCCGAGTCTCGACATCGAAGAACCCATCATCGTGTGATAGAGTGTATAAAACAAGGCTGGTTCCACCGAAAAAACCAATAAACTCCTTCCCTCCCCGATTCCAGCGTATTGCGAAGTCCGCGCGAACCCTTAAGACACAGAGAATCCCGGATCTTTCGCGGAAGGAATAATTCTCTTCCGCACTTATATTTGAAAAGGCAAGGAAGGGTTTCCAACAATCGGAACCGTAAAAAGGCGTCCGGTTCGCAGACTTGCGTGTATAACTCATTCATGCTATTTAAAATAGGTTATATACGGTCGCGCCCCGCGCGGGCGCGTGGATTGAAACGACTATAAGCGCTCCAGTGTCGCCTTTAGAATAAGTCGCGCCCCG
>CAYTYG010000258.1:1964-4777 GCA_964441515.1 uncultured Treponema sp. | reverse complement strand
GCACTCGGTGCAAGCCAGCGCGATGATCTCGATCGTCTGTTTCTTGGCGGCCATATTCGATCCTTCGTTCCTAAAGATGACGCCGCGCAAAGCCCTGCCGGACCATAGCGCGATCCAAATTAACCCGTTAAAATCCAAAAACCTTTGGACACATAGCCCTCGATCGGATCATCCGAAGGATGAACCGACTTGCTACTCTGGTCTAGCATCGCTAGACACATAGCCCTCGATCGGAATCGAACCGATGACCTCATCCTTACCATGGATGTGCTCTGCCAACTGAGCTACAAGGGCATAGGTAGTGGCGAGATGATAATGACGACGGATGGCTTTGTCAATACGCCCGGGGCAAATGTTCAACTTGGAACGGAACTTGCTAACAGGCCTTTTTCCGCCCCAGGGACCGAAGCAGCCCCAAGGCGGTGGCGTCCCGGGTAACCGCGAGGAGCCCCACTCCCACGGCTGAGAAGGCCATAGCGCAGACCAGGAGGGGAAGCCCCGCCGCCAGCAAGCGCCCCGACGCGGGCGGAAGCATGCCCCGGAGCCCCCGTCTCAGGAAAAAAGCGGCCGTTCCCGCGGCCGCGGAGTACACAAGTATACGCAGAAAATAGCGAAGCGCCGAGGCGAAAGCCTCCTTCGAGCCCTCCAGCCCCCTGCGAAGGAGGAGAAAAACCAGGATCGCCGTGTTGAGAACGCTGCCCAGGGAGAGGGCCAGGGCTATCCCTCCCCCGCCCATGGGTCCGGAAAGAGCGATAGCCAGGGCGATATTCGCTCCGAAAGCCGCAATTCCGGCCAAGGCGGGGCTTTTCGTATCCTCCTGGGCGTAAAATGCGGGGGCCAGGATTCGGTTGGCGGCTATGAAGCACATCCCCAGCATGTGGTAGAAAAAGGCCTGGGTGGTAAGGGCCACGGACCGATCGCCGAATTCCTGCATCTTGAAAAGAAACACGATGATGTCCCGGCCCTCGATCATGGAGAACACGGCCACGGGTACTGTCACCAGGATCAGGGCTTCCAGAGCCCTCCGGAGCCGGTCCGAAAAGGCGGTCCATTCCCTCCGCTTCGCCCTCTCGGAGAGGGCCGGGAGCATCACCGTGCCTATGGAGACCGCGAAAATCCCCAGCACGAGCTCCTGGAGCCGGAGGGAAAAGGTGAGGCTCGTGGCCACGCCCACCCCCACGCCGGAAGCCACGGCTGTGCACACAAGCTCGTTCAGCTGGTAGGCGGCCATGCCCAGGATGGTGGGGCCTATGAGCGCCAGGACCTTCCGCATGCCCGGGTTCCGCAGGGCCTTCGCCGGGGATACGAGGCGAAACCGGTACCCCCTACGGAGCACCGAAGGAAGCTGGCAGAAGGCCTGGGCCAGGCCGCCGGCAAGGACGCCCACGGCCAGGGCCCGGGCGGGATTGGGGAACAAGGGGGCTACGAGGTAGGGGACGCCGATGAAGCCCAGGTTGAAGAGTATGGGCGCGACGCCCGCGGGAACGAAGACGTTCACGGAGTTGAGAATTCCCTGCAGGAAGGCGGCGAAGGACACCAGGGCCAGGTAAGGGAACATCATCCGGGTGAGGACGGCGGTCTCCCGGGGATCCGATCGGAACAGGAGAACGATGAAAGGGGCCAGGGCGATCCCGATCAGGACCGTCAGGGCCACGAGAAGGGAAAGCACCGTATAGACCGAGGATAGGAATTCCTCGCTCTCCTCCCGATTCCCCTCCAGAAGGTAGCCCTTGAAGGTCGGGATGAAGGCTACGGCTATGGATCCTTCCGCGAAGAGGCGGCGGAGGAAGTTCGGGATGAGGAAGGAGACCGTGAAGGCGTCGGCCAGGGCGCCCGTGCCCAGGAACGCGGCCCGGGACATCTCCCTCAGGAGACCCAGTACGCGGGAGGCAAGGGTTAGAAGGGACAACCGGCCGCTCTCCCGAACGAGAGAACCGCTGTCCTGGGAGGCGTCTTCGGACATGGGTAGGAGAATAGCGAAAGACCGTGCCCCAGCACAAGCCGCGCCGCGGGGGGAAATTTATTGAAGAACCGGCCCTGTTGAGCGGCGGCCGCGTTCCGGGCTATATCTTTCGGCCATGGACATACGACTAGCGGCGATAGACCTGGACGACACCCTGCTCCGTCGGGACCTTACGATCTCTCCCGCCAACCGCGAAGCGTGCCGGGAAATCCGGAGGCGGGGGGTGGTTCTCACCCTGGCCTCGGGGCGCACGATACACACCATGGGGAAATACGCGGCCCAGCTGGGCATCGAGGGCCCGGGGAGCTTTCTCGTCTGCAACAACGGGGCGGAGATCCGGGACATGGGTTCCGGGACGAGGGTCTACGAGAAAAAGATGCCCCCGGACCTCTGCTTCGAGGCTGCCCGCCTCCTCACGGAGCGGGGTTTACCCTACCATTTCTACGCCGACGAGGGCCTCATACTGACCAGCCGGCACGACCGCTGGACCGAGGAGGATCACCGCCTGACGGGTCTTCCGGTCCGGGTCATGGACGATCCCGAGCCTTACCTGGCCCGGGGCCAGCTTAAATTCGTAGCCACCGGCGATCCCTCCGTCGTACGGAGGATCTATCCCGAGCTCAGGTCCCTCCTGGAGGGAAGGGCGGAGGTGATCACCTCCAAGCCCTATTTCCTGGAGGTGCTTGCCTGCGGCATCGACAAGGGAAGCGCGCTGGAGGTCCTAGCCGGCCGCCTGGGCATAGAGATGGAGGCCGTCCTGGCCGTCGGGGACGCCCTGAACGACCTGAGCATGGTCCGGAAGGCGGGGTACGGGTGCGCGCCCTCCAACGCCGTTCCCGAGGTCCTCGCG
>CAYTYG010000258.1:292-1954 GCA_964441515.1 uncultured Treponema sp. | reverse complement strand
GGGCGCGATGCGCACCGTCTCCGATCAGCTCACCGAGGTCCTCGCGGCGGCCCGGTACGTTTCCAACCTCTCCCACGAGGAGGACGCCGTGGCGGAGATCCTGGATCGCTTCGTGCTTCGGGATTGAACGCGGAGCAGCCCGGATCCCCAAAATCTTTTCGTACTACTCCGGATACTACTTTATCATGAAGCCGGGTTTTTTGGGACTTAGTACGATAGTATTACAGCATCAGAAAGAGCACGGAGGCGTACATGTCCCAGGATCTCAAGCCCATCGAAGCGAAAAGGTGCTACGCATGCATCCAATGGGAAGGGGTTCGGAGCTACGAACCCGAGATGAAAATCGTAAAGGTGGACGTCAACCGGGAAGGTTTCTGCCGGATACACCGGACCCAGGTCAAGGGAAGCCACTACTGCGACTCCTTCTTCCAGCTTAAATAGCGGGCCTCCCGCCCCGGGCCGCGGCTTGGCGCCCCGAGCCGCGGCCGTTAGAATAAATCCATGGTTTCCTTCGCCCTTCGTCCGGCTCTTCCCGCCGACCTCGACGATATATGGAAAATCGAGGAGGAGTCCTTCGATCCCGACATCCGCGAGGAACGGCGCATATTCCGGGAAAGGATGGAAACGTTCCCCCCGGGATTCGTGATCCTGGAGGGAGAAAGCTCCCCGGCGGGATACCTCTGCTCGGAGCTCTGGAGCCTCGAGGGGGATCCCTCCGCCCGGGATTTCACCCTGGGGCACTCCGCGCGGGAACGCCATGATCCGTGCGGAAAGACGCTGTATATCTCTTCCTTCGGCATCCGCGCCGGCCTCCGAGGGCGGGGGCTCGGGGCGGCATTCTTCCGGGGCTTCCTGGACTACGCCCGGGCGGGAATCCCCCACAAGGAAATACTTTTACTTGTCAGCGATACCTGGACGGGGGCCCGGGCCGTCTACGCCGCCGAGGGTTTTCTGCAAATTCTGCGGCTTCCCGGCTTCTTCCGGTTTTCCGACGGAAGCCGGGCGGACGGCCTGGTCCTGAAACGGGCCCGGGACGTACCGGGCGACGGGCCGGGCCGTCCGGCCGCGCCGGAGGAAGGCTCCGCCGGACAAAGGGATCTCTTTCGGTAAGTCCGGACGGTCTTGCCCTTTACTGATGGCTCCGGAGCGCCGATGATCATGGATAAGGAATTACCATGAGACGAAGAGCCCTGGCCGTACTCTCGGTCCTGCTCGCCGCCGCGGCGGCTTTCGGGGAGATCAGCTTTACCGGACTCGACCTTTCCCAGAAGGGCGAACTCCTTTTCGCCGCGGAAGCGGAGCTCCCCGGCGGGTCTTCCTTTCGCACCCTCTTCTCGGCGGACCTGGCCTCCGGGGTCCTCCGGCAGCTGACTTTCTACCCGGAGCACGTCGCCCTTGTGGATCGGGGAAGGCGGCTGCAGGTCCAGAACCGGTTCGGCGTCTACCGCACGGACTCCGGCTTCCGCGGCCTGGAGCCGGTTCCGGGGTTTCCCGCCTTCATCCGGGGCAGCCCAGCCCGGGACGGGAAGATCCTGGGCGCCCTGGCCTCCCCGGACGGCGCCCGGCTTTTATATATGGACGCCACATCCCACGGCTACGGCCGGCTCGTGCTCTTCGACACGGTCGCCGGCGGCGCGGCGGTGATCGCCTCGGACATGGAGC
>CAYTYG010000258.1:0-282 GCA_964441515.1 uncultured Treponema sp. | reverse complement strand
TCTCCGCGGACACCATACCGGCGCTCTGGTCCCCGGACTCCCGGTACTTCATCTACGCCAAGGGCGGCGACCTCCTCTATTATTCCATGGACCAGCACGAGGGACGTCGAATCCTGGACGAGATCTACCGGAAAATCGGCCCCGGGCGCATCGAGAACGTCCAGTGGAACGAGCAGGGCGGGCTGTACATCCTCCGGGACCGGAGCCTATACCGCATCCTCCCCGCGGAGTTCTTCGCCCAGGCCCTCTACGCGGGCGTGGTCTCCATCGGGACCATGGTGG
>CAYTYG010000257.1:0-4786 GCA_964441515.1 uncultured Treponema sp. | reverse complement strand
CCTGGATGATCATCTCGGATTCCCGGAAATTCGGGGTGACCGAGGCGATGCTGCCCTTGTCGTCCCAGGTGAGGGTGAAGAGGGTGGGGCCGTTGTACTGGGTAGCCGCGACCGCCGGGGGCAGGCCCGTTAGGTTCGCGAGGAAGGGATAGGGCACTACCTCGAAGCCCTCGACCGTGCCGGAGAGGACCGGGTCGCCGCCGATCTTGGTGTAGTCGCCCGGATCGACCAGCATGCGGACGTCGATATAGGCTACGTCGTCCCTGCCCAGCCAGCCGTCGATTGTGTCGACGGTGATATTTTTGTCCACGCCGAACATGCTCGATTCGTCGACGGTCGAAACCGGCAGGGCCTTCGGCTTTTCGGCGCCGCCGGAGCATCCTGCGAGGACCAAAAGGGCGATCAGGATGGAATAGATCCAAGCATTCCTTTTCATTGCAGTCTCCTGTGCATCTTAAGTTGAAGATGATAATCCATCTTATGTTAAGAGGTAAAAATAGTCAACTTTTACTAAAATCGCCATTTCCTAACTTGCATTTTTATTCTAGTTCTGATAAGGAAATGAGTAGTTCCGGATTAGGGCTGGGATGTAAAGGATGTAAAACTTTTTTAAACGGATGGATACGAGGAGGAGAGGGCGCCCCGGCCACGGGGCCGCCCGGATTTTGCCCGCTGCGGACGGGCGCGGGGCGCGGATGTCCGGAATGCGTCATTTCTCATTTTAACCATTGACACGAGCATATGCCAAAATTACAATGTCCTCCCAAGGAGAAACACATGAGCGAGAATACCAAACGAGTTTTGCCCTTCGGCGCGGTCCTGGTCGTGTCGGCCGCCGTTTTCTCGGGCCATTTCGGGGTTGGGGACACGATATTCCCCGCCATCCTGGGCCGGGGGGCCGGGGCTTCCTGGTTCGCCGCCGCCCTGGGGTACGGCGTCGTGAACAGCCTCCTGGTGTTCGTCGCCTACCTGACGGTCTCCCGCCAGAACAAGTCCCTCTACGGCCTCACCTCCCTGGTGCTGGGCAAGGGATTCGCGACGGCGTACACAATCATCGCGGTCCTGATCATGGGGCCGATCTTCATCCTCCCCCGGGTGAGCTCCGCCACCCACGAGATGGCGGTAGCCCAGTTCTTCCCGTCCATTCCCCTCTGGCTGACCCTTATAGTCTATTTCGTCCTCAATTTCTACTTCGCGTACAACCGTTCCCGGGTGATCGACATCATCGGCAAATACCTGACTCCCGTTCTGATCGTCTTCATGCTGCTGCTCATGGTGAAGGGGCTTGTCAGTCCCCTGTCCCCGGTCCCGTCCGCGGGGTCTCCCTCGGGATTCAGCGACGGCATCCTGAACGGGTACAACACGATGAACGCCCTGGGGGCCTCCATCTTCGGCATCTGGATCATCAACGAACTCACCCGAAGGGGGGTCGAGGACAGTAAATCCCGGGGCTCGAACATCCTGATGATCGGGGTCGTGGCTTCCCTGGCCCTCCTCCTGACCTCCACGGGCTTGACCTACCTGGGGGCCTCCTCGGGAGCTAAATTCCCGGACGCCGCGATCGGCGAGCTTTCCGTCCGGATAGCGGAAGGCCTCCTGGGATACTTCGGAAAGGTCGTGTTCGGGATCATCCTGGCCTTCGCGTGCATGACCACCTCCGTGGGGCTCACCTCCGCGGTCGGCGACACCCTGGAGCAGATGAGCGGGGGGAAGATTCCGTACAAGATCACGGTGGCGGTAAGCAGCCTCGTGGGTTTCCTGATCGGGCTGGTCGGGCTGGCCCGGATCGTGGGTTTCACCGTTCCCTGGCTCATGCTCATCTACCCCGCCCTGGTCGTGATGCTCCTCATGGGTCTCTTCCCGGATTTCGGGAAGGTCAAGCTGGCCACCCAGGCGGGGGTCCTGGTCGCGATCCTCTTCAGCCTTGGGGATTTCCTCGCCGGCCTCGGACTGGCGGGCAACCCCTTCACCAAGCTCAACGCGGCGATGCCCCTGGGCAAGCAGGGCCTCGCCTGGCTCGTTCCCTCCGTGGCGGCTGTCGTGGTGTTCCAGATCGTCTCCGCGGCGGCTAAGCCCCGTCGTAAGGACTAGGAAGCCGCAGGCGCGGCGGAAGGAAAGATCGAAATGCCTACGATGGAATATCTCGACGCTCTGGACGTTACGGTTGTCGCGGAGGATTCGGTGATGTACGAAAGCCCCTACTGGGGGCAGCACGGGATCTCCCTGTACGTGACGGCCCGCCGGGAAGGGATATCCCGGAATATCCTGATCGACGTGGCCCAGAATCCCCAGGCGCTCCTCCACAACATGGAGCTGATGGGCATAGAGCCCGCCGGGATCGACGCGATCGTGCTGACCCACTGCCACTACGACCATACCCAGGGGCTCGTCGAGATCCTGAAGGCCATAGGGAAGCGGGACCTGCCCGTGGTGGCCCACCCCGACATTTTCCGGCTCGACTTCATCGTCGACCCCTACCTGCGGCACGTGGGCGTGATGTCCCCGGATTCCCGAGCCGCCATCGAGGGGCAGGGGGGCTGCCTCTTCCTCACCGCCGATCCCCTGCAGCTCATGCCCGGGCTGACCACGACGGGGTACGTAAAGAGGCAGACGGATTTCGAGGAGGTGGGCATACCCCTCAAGACGATCGACGAAGCGGGGCGCCTGGTCCAGGACCCGATGAAGGACGACATTTCCGTGATAGCGGCCGTAAAGGGCAAGGGGCTCGTCGTCCTGACCGGGTGCTCCCACGCGGGCATCGTGAACATCGCGAGGCATTCGATCGAGATGAGCGGGATAAAGGACGTGGACACGATCGTGGGGGGACTTCACCTGGTGGAGGCCCCCATGGACCGTATCGTCAAGACCGTCGACGCCCTGGGAGGAATGAAGATCGGAAAGGTGTACGCGGGACACTGTACGGGATTCAACGCCCAGGCGGAGCTGCGGAAGAAATTCGGAGACCGGTTCGCGCCTCTGCAGACGGGGATGCGACTGAACTTCTAGGGTGGCAAGGGGGCGTAAGCCCCCGACGTGCGCGAATGACGGCGGCCTTAGGGGCCGCCGTCGTTTTTCGGCTCTGCCCTTTACCCTCCCTCGGGCTCCCGGCTACAATCCTCTCCATGCGTACCGAGAGGCTTTACTACGGGGATACGGACAGGACGGAATGCGAGGCCCGGATCGTGGGGCGGACGGAGTTTGCGGGGCGGCCCGCGGTCGTCCTGGAC
This sequence comes from uncultured Treponema sp., assembly GCA_964441515.1. Taxonomy (GTDB): domain Bacteria; phylum Spirochaetota; class Spirochaetia; order Treponematales; family UBA12059; genus JAAYUR01. Next base: position 1,559 of record CAYTYG010000257.1, on the reverse strand, counting down.
CGTACGGTCTTCTACCCCGAGGGCGGCGGTCAGCCCTGCGACCTCGGAACCATAGCCGGCGTGGAGGTCGTCGACGTCCGGGAAAAGGACGGCGAGATCCTCCATGTCCTGGCAGGGCCTGCGCCGGAGGGCGAGGGCCCCTTTCCCTGCCGTATCGACGCGGCCAGGCGGCGGGACCACGCGGAGCAGCACACGGGCCAGCATCTCCTTTCCGCCCTGGTCCTCAAGCTCGCGGGGGGCGCGACGAAGAGCTTCCACCTCGGGCAGGAGTATTCCACGATCGATGCGGACCTTCCGGAATTGTCCCGGGACATCGCGGACGCGGTGGAGGACGCCGCTGCGGAAATCATCCGGGAGAGCCGCCCCGTCGTCATCCACGAGTGCCCGCCGGAGGACCCCGCGAAGTTCACCCTCCGGCGCCCCCACGAGGAGGACGAGGAAGTCCTGCGGGTCGTGGAACTGGACGGCCTGGACTACTCGGCCTGCTGCGGCACCCACCTTCCGAACACCGCCCGCATCGGCGCACTGCGCGTCCTCAGGACCGAGAAGTACAAAGGCATGACGAGGATCTACTTCGCCGCGGGCCGTAGGGCCCGGACGGACGCCCGGCGCACCGCCCGGATCGCCCGCGAGGCCGCCCGCATCCTGGGCTGCGGGGAGGACGAGGTCCCGGACCGTGCCGCCCGGGGGGCGGAGCTGGCGAAGGACCTGGAGGCCCGGCTCGGGAAAACCCGGGCGGAGCGCGCGGACGCGGAAGCCCGGCTCTTCCTGGCGGAGGCCCCGGGCCCGGGCCTCCTCGTCCTACCCCTCTCGGACCGGGTCTACGACGAGATACTGGAGGACGCCAAGGCCCTGGCGGCAAGGTCGGCCCGGCCCGCGGCCGCCGCTTCCCGGCAGGCGCTGAGGGCCGTGGTCGCGGCTCCCGACGCCTCCTTCCGCCTGGGGGAGCGCTTGAAGCCCCTCCCGGCGGAATTCGGCGGCAAGGGGGGCGGGGGGCCCGCCCAGTTCCAGGCCCAGTTCCCGGACGAGGCCGGCCTGGCCGCGTTCCTGAAGGCCGCGGGGGATCTTCTGGCGTAAGCCGGCGCTACGCGAGCTCCACGGGCCTCCGGTTGTCCGCCAGGCGCTTGGCCAGGTATTCACGGTCCAGCCCCAGGTCCGACACGATCCTTCGGAGGTGCTCCAGGGAAAGAAGGTTGGCCTCCGCGTAGAGGAACACGAGGGCGCGTTCCGCGAGGCAGGGGATCCGAAGGGTCTCCATGTTCTCCGGCGCCGGGTCGTCCCGCTCCATGTGGCGCTTCCGGAGGGAGGCGGCCAGCCGGGAGTTTTCGATGTTTCCCGCCAAGGCTCCCAGCTCGATGAGCAGGGGGCGCAAATCCCCCCGGGAGGCCGCTTCGCCCAGGGGCTTCAGGGTGAAGTAGGTGTACTCCTTGGCCGGGAGAAAATGGTGGTCGTCGCATCGGGTGCAGTAGTTCGGCTCCCGGGGGTCGGCCTTCTCCCGGTCCCCCCCTATGACGATGAGGGGGTCGAAGTAGGGGGCGGGGCACTCCGCGCCGTCCACC
>CAYTYG010000256.1:0-4811 GCA_964441515.1 uncultured Treponema sp. | reverse complement strand
GCCTTCTTCCGGGACACGGAGCGGCTCAACATCCGCAGGCCCGACGTCGTGTGCCGGGCCACGGAGCACGTCGAGGAGATGATAGCCCTCATCCGGCGGATCGAGGCCAACGGCTATACCTACGCGGCCGGCGGCAACCTCTATTTCGACGTCTCCAGGTTCCCCCGGTACGGGGAGCTGGCCCGGATCGACCTGGACAGCCTGAAGGCCGGAGCCCGCATCGAGGTGGACCCGAACAAGCGAAACCCCCAGGACTTCGCCCTCTGGTTCACCAGGAGCAAGTTCGAGAACCAGGCCCTGGTCTGGGACTCCCCCTGGGGCCGGGGATACCCCGGGTGGCACATCGAATGCTCCGCCATGAGCATGAAGTACCTGGGCGAGCAGTTCGACATCCACGCGGGGGGCATAGACCACATCCCCGTCCACCACACGAACGAGATCGCCCAGTCCGAGGGCGCCACCGGGAAAAAATGGGTCAACTATTGGCTTCACAACGAGTTCCTGGTCGTGGCGGGGGGCAAGATGGCCAAGTCGAAGGGAGGGTTCCTGACCCTGCAGACCCTCGTGGACGCAGGCTACGATCCCCTGGACTACCGGTACTTCCTCCTGGGCGGGCACTACCGCTCCCAGCTCCAGTTTTCCTACGAGGCCCTGGATTCCGCCCGCGCTTCCCGGAAGTCCCTGGCGGACAGCGTCGCGGCCCTCCGGTCCAAGGCCGAGCCGGCCTCCCCGGATTCCCTGGGGGAGAAGGCCCGCTCCCGCCTGGAAGCCTTCGAGGGGCACATCGCGTCCGACCTGGCCACTCCGCGGGCCCTGGCGGAGCTCTGGGGCCTCCTGCGGAACCCCGGAGTCCCGGCCCCGGAAGCCCTGGCCGCGGCTTTCGAGATGGACCGGGTTCTGGGGCTCCGGCTGGCCGAGGCTTCCCCGGAACCCCCCGCGAAAGAGGACCCCGCCCTGGCGGCCGAGATCGAGGATCTCATAGCCCGGAGGGCGGACGCGAAAAAGGCCAAGGACTGGCAGCGGGCGGATTCGATACGGGACTCCCTCAAGGCCCGGGGCATTCTCCTGGAGGACGGCCCCTCGGGAACCACCTGGAAGCGCGCCTAGATGTCGTGTAACGAAGGGGAGCGGCGCTTTGTTTCGTAGTAAAGAAGAAGGCTTCGGGCCCGCGCAGATGCGTACGCTCTACGACGCCACGTTCCCTCTCCTCTATCGCATCGCCTGCCGTATAACCGGCTCCGAGGAGGCCGCCCAGGACGTGGTGCACGACTCCTTTGAGCGTCTCATCGAGAAGCGCATCCCGTTCCCTTCCCTGGACGACGCGAAGTTCTGGCTGATTCGCGTGGTCAAGAACAACTCCCTTAACTGGGCGAAACGGAAGGGCCGGGAAGCCAAGGCGTACGAGCGCTTCTTCCGGGAAGCCCGGGAGGAATCGGTTTCCGCCGAGGACGAGACGCTCAAGAGGTTCGCGTCGGACGAAGTCCGGGAAAAGCTGGAAAAGCTCCCGGAGAACCTTCGTACGGTGCTGATCCTGAAAGAGTACGGATTGTTGAATTATAAGGAAATAGGCAGGGTGTTGGGCATCAGCGAGGGAAACGTCAAGGTCCGCGTTTTTCGTGCGCGGGAAGCGCTTCTTTCCCTATTTCAGGAGGGCAATCGGGATGTGTCCTGACCGCCAGACTCTCTCCGCCTTGGTGGACGGCGAGGTTCCGTCCCCCTGGAACGAAAAGTTGCTCCGTCATGTGGAATCCTGCGCGGAATGCTCCCGCGCGGTACGGGACTTCCGTTCCCTCTCGGAGAAGCTCGGCCGAGCCGGACCTGCGGACGCGGAAGCCGCGCGCGGGGCGGTCTGGGCCCGCCTCGAGGACGCCTCCCGGATACGGCGTCCCGAGCCCCTTTGGAGGGCCCGCTTCTCCATTCCACTCCCCGTAGCCGCGGCCGCCCTCCTTACCTTTGCGGTCCTTTCCACCCTGGTCATCTCCTCCCGCAGGGAGAATACCGCGCTGAGGCTGGCCATTTCCGCGGTTTCGGAGGTCAATCCCGCGTTAAGCCATGGCGCGAGCCTGGAATCGGTGCTCCAGTTCCTGGAGGCCCAGGACGCGAAGGTTTCCGTGACCGTCCAGCTTCCCCCCGGGGCCGGGCTCGAGGCGTACGGCAAACCCGTGTTCATGAAGGCTCCCAACCTCGCACCCGTCTTCGGAGAGGGCGGAAGATGACCTTTTCCCGCTGCCGCTTTACCTCGGCCCGGGGAATTGTACCCGGACTCGCCCTGTTCGCCTTCGGCCTAGCCGTTTTCCAGGTTCGCGCCCAGGAAGCGGCCCCCATCCCGGAAGCCCTTCGGGACCAAGCCCTTACGGTGACGGTCCAGACCCAGGTGGCCGAGAGCGCGACTGCGCCGGCTTGGGAGGCGAAGGAGGCGAAGTCCACCCTTCCGGGCTCCTCGGTCTCCTTGAAGCTTGTGGGGGAATCCCTTGTCGTGCTGGTCCAGGTGACGCCCTACCAGAGTCCCGAAGGCCTCGTGCTCGTGGCCCAGGCGCAGGTCTGGATCCGCGTCCAGGACAGGATCCATTACTATACGGCCCTGAACGCCCTGAAGGTCGGCTTCGGGGAACCCGTGGTCTTCTATCCCCTGGGCGAAGGCAAGGGAAAAGCGCCGCTTCGGGTCGTCATAATCGTGAGCCCTTACAAGGAAACGGACCCGCCCGCGGATACCGTCGCCGAGCCGTCCAAGAATCCATGACCCGTCCCCTGCCCCGGAAAATCGGCCGCTCGAGGAGGATCCGCGGGCTTCGCGGCCTTGTCGCGGTCGTCCTGACCGTCGCCCTTGGGGCGGCGGCGCACCTCTGGTTCCGGGAGGCCTCCCGGCCCGTGATCACCGTCCTGGACCCCTCCATCGGTCAGCCCGGCGGTATCGTTCGGGTGGTGGGAAGGAATTTCGGCCCCTCGAGAGGGGAAAGCCGGGTCGAGATCGCGGGTGTCCGGCCGACCGCTTCCTCCTATGTTTCCTGGAAGGACGATCTCATCGAACTCCGGGTTCCCGTGACGGTCAATTCGGGCCTCGTCTACGTGGAGACGAAGAGCGGCAAAAGCCGCCCCCGCCTGTTCATGAACCGCGACCGGCTTCCCTACCGTCCGCAGGGCGCCCTGTCCGCCAAGTCCGGCCCCGCCATAGAGTCCCTCTCCGCGAACCAGGGCGCCGTTGGATCCCTGTTGATGATCACGGGGCTCAATTTCGGCGCCAACCGCAACGAGGGCAGGGTGGAATTCGCCTGGGCCGGAAGCGCCGGCTTCTCGGGCCCGGGGCCGCAGGGTTCCTCCGGGTATACGTCCGCCGAGGAGCTATCCCTGGCCTACGAGTCCTGGACCGACAAGGAGATCCGGGTGCGGGTTCCGGACGGGGCCGCGACCGGCGGGGTGCGGGTCGTCACGGAAAAGGGCTCCAGCGACGCCATCTTCTTCCGCGTGGAGGGCTCTCCGGGAACGAAGATCATCCACGACCGAAGGACCTATTCCATCTCCTATTTCGTGAGCCTTACCAAGGTGAAGTCCGGCGGACGGAACGATCTCTACCTCTGGATACCCCGTCCCGCCCTGTCCGCGAACCAACGGGAGGTGAACGTCCTATCCCAGTCCCACGTCCCTATCGTTCCGGACTATCGGGGAGTCGCCGTATACCGGCTCCGAAACCTGAAGAGCGACGCGCCCGTCACGGTTTCCCAGGCATACACGGTACAGGTCTACGCGGTGAACACCGAGATCCGCGCGGAAGCCGTACGGCAGCCCCCGGATCCTGCGCCCGCTCTCTACGCCCGGTACACGATCCCGGACAGCCGCGTTCCCTCCGAGGATCCCGTCTTGGCCGCGGCGGTCCGGAAGGCCGCGGGGCGGGAGAAGAACCCGCAAAAAATCGCCCGGGCCCTGTATTCCCTCCTCCTGGGCGAGGTAAAATACACGGCGGACCACGTCCACGAGTCGCCCCTGGACGCGTGGAAGGACGGGACGGCGGATTCCTATTCCATGGCCATCCTGTACTGCGCGCTGCTCCGTGCCGCGGGCGTTCCCGCGCTCCCCGTGTCGGGCTATCTGATCGGCGGAGATAAAAAGGCCGTTCGGCATTTCTGGACGGAGTATTACCTGTACGGGCTGGGATGGATTCCCGTGGACCCCGTCCTGGGCTCCGGCGCCGACGTGGCCGGGTTCGAGGCGCCCATGGAGGACAGGGAAAAGTATTTCGGCAACCTGGACAACCGGCATCTGGCGATATCCCGCGGGGTCATTGAGCTCTCGCCCATGACGCCGGACGGCCGGACTTCGGTCAAGGAGAGGCAGTTCGCCCTGCAGGACCTCTTCGAGGAATCCTCCGGGAAGCTGGAGGCGTACAGCTCCTTCTGGAGCGACCTGGAAGTGACGGGGGTGTATTGAACGGCGGGCGGACCGCCCGCGGGGTCCGCATCCCTGGGAAAGAAAAGGAGAGGATATGTCCAACATCAAATCGCAGGATCCGGAACTCTGGAAGGCCATGGAGCTCGAACTCCGCCGGCAGCGGGAAAAACTGGAGCTCATAGCCAGCGAGAACTACACGAGCAAGGCCGTACTGGAAGCGGTCGGGTCCGTCCTCACGAACAAGTACGCGGAGGGCTATCCGGGCAAGCGCTATTACGGCGGCTGCGAGTTCGTGGACATGGCGGAAAACCTTGCCCGCGACCGGGCCAAGGCCCTTTTCGGCGCCGACCACGCGAACGTCCAGCCCCATTCCGGAAGCCAGGCCAACATGGGGGTTCTTTACGCGGCCTTGAATCACGGAGACGCGA
>CAYTYG010000255.1:0-4825 GCA_964441515.1 uncultured Treponema sp. | reverse complement strand
AGAGATTGCTTACCCGGGAGGATAGGGCCTTGCGCCAGTCCTGTTTCTTGCCCTCTTCCTCGAAAGGCAGCCTCCGCTTTACGACGAACGCGGTCTCCGACTTGTCCTTGAACTCCACGACGGCGAAGACTCCCGATCCTATGTACACGAGCCTCTCCCCGGGCGCGAGGCTCTCGCTCTCTCCGACGCGCCGAAGTGCGCAATCGAAATGTACGGGCTCCCCCGTCTCCTTGTCCGCGAGGGCGGAGGAAAGGTCATAGATGGGTTTCCGGCAATACGGACACTCCGCGGCGGGCCCCGCGGGAACGGCCTCCGCTCCCCTTTCGGGAGCCCCGACCGGCTGCGCGGAACCCTTGTCCGGGCGGTTCCTGCGCCTCCTCCCGAACCGCCTGCCGCTAGCGTGCTTTTCGTCCGCCATCCTGCACTCCATACCCGTTCATGATCTCGGCGCTCAGTATCTGGGCGATACGCTGGATCGCGCCGGCGATATACGCCTCATCTTGCATCTTCCTGCGGAGTTCTTCAAGCCGTCGGGGGGAGGGTTTGCGTTTTTCGGGACAGCTCATGGATGCTCCAGGAAGGCCCGGGGGAGATGCCGCAGGACGGCGCCGCCGCCGACCAGAATGACGTCATACCGCAGGCTCATACCCTTATATTCTCGTTTCCGGGCCAGAAAGTGTTTAGATGATTCGACGATACGCCCCTGTTTCCGGGCGTCCACGAGGCGGGAAGCGGACTCCGGCCCGAATGCGTCCACGGTTTTGACCTCCACGAAGGCCAGCTCCTCCCCGCGCACGGCCACGATGTCCAGCTCTCCCGCGGGGCAGCGCCAGTTCCGGTCCGTAACGGTCCAACCCTCCGCCTCCATCCAAGCCGCGGCGGCGTCCTCTCCCAACCGCCCTTTTTCCTGGCGGAAGTTCCGGCGAGAAGGCCCTCCCACGTTTTTTTCCGTCTCTCCGCCGGAACGCCGGGTCATCCCGCGGTTACTTCCTTGGGGTCCAACGCCCGGGCGACGAAGAGGGACTTCTCGGCCAGAAGGTCCACGATGTCGCCGCGGTCCTCCTCGTAGCTCTTCCCGAATTCGTCCACCAGGACGCGCAGCTTCGGGCGCAGGGGGGCGTCCGGGTGGATTTCCACGACCTTCGCGATCGCCGCGTTGTTCAACAGGACCAGGGAGCCCAGGGGATAGATGCCCATGCTCCGTATGAAGGCCTTCAGGATCTCGGGATCGAAGCGGCGGGAATTGTCGGACAGGAGGGCCTTCATGGCCGCGTAGCCTATCATGGAGTTGCGGTAGGGCTTCTCGCTGACCATGGCCTCGAAGGCGTCCGCCACGGACACGATGCGGGACAGGATGTCGATGTCCTCCGCGGCGACGCGCCGGGGATACCCCTGCCCGTCCCACCGCTCGTGGTGCTGGATGCCGATAATGCCCACGTCGTCCGGGTAGAGCAGCTCTTTCGTGATGATCTTGTAGGTGAGCAGGGGGTGGGCCCGCATCTTCTGGAGCTCCTCCTCCGAGAGGCGCCCCTTCTTCCTGATGATCCCCTCGGGGATGCGGAGCATCCCCGCGTCGTGGAGCAGGGCTCCCGTGGCCAGGTAGGAAAGACGGTAAGGGGGGAGCTTGAGGGTGGACCCGATCATCACGGAGAGTATCGCGGTGTTCACCCCGGCCCGCGCGTAATTATAGCCCTGGATATCCCCGGAGAGGATGGCGGAGACGGCCCGGGACTGCTTCTCCCGTACAACGCGCAGGACCTCCTGGGCGATCTGGTCCACCGTCTTGGGCTCCACCTTGTCGCCCCGGCCCAGGCGGTCGTACACGGCCTTGAGCTTGTCCACCATGTCCGTGTAGGCCCGGTAGAGTTCCCGGTCCCCGGCGAAGGCCGCCGGATTCACCCCGTCGGAGCGGGAGGAGTCTGCCGAGGATTCCGAAGAGGAGGAAACCTGCGTCCCTTCGGTAAACACGAAGGACACCCCCCATTTCTGGAGCATGTCCAGGTCCTTCTGCTTCACCGCCACCCCGGCGGGAACCAGGAGGTTCTGCTCGTCGATAAAGACGTCCTCCGTGAATACCGTGCCCGGGACGATCTGATCCAGCGTGAACTTCTTTTTCATCTTCTTTCCAGCTCCGCGATAAAGACGTATACCCGCGCGACTATTTCCCAGTACGCTTCCGGCACCATCTGGCCGGGGTCCAACGGAAACAGGAACCCCGAAAGGTCTTCGTCCTGGAGGACGGGTATTCCCAGCTTCTCCGCCAGGGCGCGTATCCGATCCGCGGCCGATCCCGCTCCCTTCGCAAGGAGGAAGGGGGCGGGAAGGCTTTCATCATACCGCAAGGCGACGGCCTTCGGAACCTTCCTATCCAGTATCGGCCGGATACTTCGTTTCTTTCGCCTAAGCATGATGATCCACCGGCTCGTAGTCCGACGGAGGCTCCCCCGTCCCCGCCTCGGACCCCAGGCGCACGGAACACCGCCGATCCGCCAATTCCCGCCCCAGGGGCCCGAGCCGTCCGGAGATCCTTTCCTCCCCTCCGGCGTCCGGAGAGCCGAGGGAGAGCCGGAAACCATCCCCGTCCGGGCGCAGGGAGAAAGCGTACCGGCCGCGCGCGCCGGCCGCGTCCTCGGCCAGGACGTCGGCGGACACCACCGTTCCCCGGCCGGCGCCCCCGGGTACCAGTATACGCAGGGTCCCGGAAAACGCAACGCCTTCCCGCTCGAAGCGGTAGGGGGCGTAGATCCACCGGCCCCGGGGGCCCGTCCGGGAGTTGAAAAGCTGGAACGGGTTGGGATTCCCGTCGGAACGGGAGGAAAGGAACCGCAGAAGCCCCGCCAGGGCCCGGATATCGGCCTCACCCCCCGGTTCCGCCTCTCCGGGGCCCCCGGGAGCATCGAAATCCCTCCAGGCGGGAGCCGCCCTTCCCGCTGCGCCCGGGGTATTCCCTGCACCGTCCCGGGAGGGGCGCCCCTCCCGATCCCCCGGTCCCCCGTCCCCGCGGCCTCCGGGCTGTCCCCCGCCTTCGGGCTGTCCGCCGTCCCCCCGGCCTTCGCCCTCTCCTTCCGATCCGGAAGGCGGGCCGGTCCCCTCCAGTGCGTCGACCGCGGCCCCGGGGTCCATCCCCTTCGCCAGGGCGCGGGCCAGGAGGGCCGCGCGGTCCTCGTCGGGGCCCCTGCGGAGGAGGACCGACCGGAGGCGCTGTAAACTCTTGGGATCGAGGGGAAGCCCCTCGGACATGAGCGAACGCAGGGCCAGGACCGACAAGGCATCCCCGGGCAGCCCGGCGGCGCCGAGGAATTCGGCGGCCCGGCTCTCCGCCGCGGGCCCCAGGATGCGGAAGGCCCAGCCGGGGCGGTCCGGAAGCCCTTCGGCGCGGGCGGTATACCGCGCGCCGGGGGTCAGGGAGGCGGCCACCGAGGCCGTGAGGCGGACGCCGTTCACCATTACCTTCCAGGATCCTTCCCCGGAAGGGCCCAGGGCCTTCAAAACGACGATGGCGCCGGCCCGAAGCCCGGGGACCTCGGCGGCGCCATGCGCGTTCAAGGATCGGGCAGAGTCCGCGCCGATCCTTTGCATATCGTCCTACGCCTGGGCCGGGGCCTCGGCGTTCGCCTTCTGACCGAGGGGCTTGCGGCCGCCGAGAAGCTCCTTGACCTTGGCCTTCTTGCCGACCTTCTCGCGGATGTAGTAGAGCTTGGCGCGGCGGCTCTTGCCGTACCGGACGATCTCCAGCTTCTCGATGCGCGGCGAGTTCATCGGGAAGACGCGCTCCACGCCCACGCCGTAGGAGTTCTTTCGGACCATGAAGGTGCGGCCTACCCCGGCGTTCTTGATGGCGAGCACGAGCCCCTCGTACATCTGGACACGCTCGTTCTTGCCTTCCACGATCTTGAAGTGGACGCGCACCGTATCGCCCGGCTTGAAATCGGGGATCTCTCGGAGCTCGGCCGATTCGATCTTCTTAATCAGGTTCATCGATTCCCCCTTCCGTTAACAATTCCTCGATCAGTCTCCGCAGGTCGTCCGAGAGCATCGCTTCCGAGAGGAGCTCGGGGCGATACGCGAGCGTCTTCTCGAGCCGCTTCTTCAGTCGCCAACGCGTGATATTTGCATGGTGGCCCGTGACTAACACGTCCGGGACCGGCATACTACCATAAACGGCCGGTCGTGTATACTGGGGGTACTCCAGGAGCCCTCCCTCGAAGCTCTCCTCGGCCAGGGACTCCCCGGTAATCACCCCGTCGATCAGCCGGTAGACGGCGTCCACCACCACGAGGGCCGCCGCCTCCCCGGAGGAAAGCACGTAATCGCCTATGGATATCTCGTCGGTCACGTACTTGTCCACGATGCGCTGGTCCACGCCCTCGTACCGCCCGCAGAGGATCACGAGTTCCCCTTCCCCGGAGAGATCCCGGGCGTAGGCCTGGTTGAACAGGCGCCCTCCCGGCGTCACGTAGACGGTCCGCCGCGCCGGCGATCCCGCGGCGTCCAGGGCCTTCCCCAGGGGTCCGGGGAGCATGAGCATCCCCGCCCCGCCCCCGTAGACCTCGTCGTCGCACTTATGGTGCTTGTCCGTGGCGTACTCCCGGATGTTCACGAGCTCGTAGGATACCAGGCCCCGGTCCACCGCCCGCTTCATGATGGAACTCTCGAAAAAACCACGGAGGATCTCGGGAAAAAGGGTGAGCAGGGTCAGCTTCATTCCAGAATCCATTCCTCCAGGAGCTCCAGGATCCGGGCTTCCGTGTCCACATTCCCGACGAACTCCTTGCGGAAGGGCACCAGGACCGTTCGCCCCTCCCCGAGCCGGACTTCCAGAAAA
>CAYTYG010000254.1:3646-4830 GCA_964441515.1 uncultured Treponema sp. | reverse complement strand
TCCGGCGGGCTGGGCTTCCGCGGCGCGAAGAAATCCACCCCCTTCGCGGCGCAGTCGGTGACGGAAACGGCCGTCCAGAAGGCCCTGAACGTGGGCCTCCGGGAAGTACACGTCTACGTGAAGGGCCCCGGCGTGGGGCGAGAGTCGGCCATCCGCCAGTTGGGCGCCCTGGGCCTCAAGGTCAAGAGCATCAACGACGTGACGCCGATACCGCACAACGGCTGCCGCCCGTCCAAGGCGCGCCGCATCTGAGGCTGGGGGAGGAAAGCTACATGGCCCGTTATACCGGACCCCGATGCAGGCTTTGCCGCGCGGAGGGGAAGAAATTGTTTCTCAAGGGCGAGCGCTGCAAGAGCGACAAGTGCCCGATCAACCGCAAGCGCCCCGCGCCGGGCAAGAACCCTAAAGCCCGTACCGGGAAGGTTTCCGATTACGCAATCCAGCTTCGGGAGAAGCAGAGGCTCAAGAGGATCTACGGCCTCATGGAGAGGCAGTTCCACCTGGCCTACGAGAAGGCCCTTCGCATGCCCGGAAAGACCGGCGACAACCTCTTCGGCCTCCTGGAGCGCCGACTGGACAACGTCGTCTACCGCCTGCGCTTCGCCACGTCCCGGTCCCAGGCGCGCCAGCTGGTGCTGCACGGCCATGTGACCGTGAACGGAAAGCGCGTGAACGTCGCGTCCTTCCTCGTGAAGCCCGGCGACGCAGTCTGCATACATCCGTCTTCCCAGAAGATCGAACTCATCAAGGGAGCCCTCCAGGAGTATACCCGGAGCGGCGTGATGCCGTGGCTTTCGGTGGACCCCGACGCCCTGACCGGCAAGTTTGTCGCCGTGCCCGCGCGCCAGGACATCACCGATATGGGCGACATCCGCGAACAGCTCATCGTCGAGCTCTACTCGAAGTAAGGAGAGGACATGGCGCGAAAGAACCTGCTCAAGGGATTCAAGCGGCCGAAAGGCATTACCTACGAAACGAGCGAGAGTTCCCCCACGTACGGCAAGTTCGTCGCGTATCCCTTCGAGCCCGGGTACGGAACCACGATCGGCAACACCCTTCGCCGTATCCTCCTCTCCTCGATCCAGGGGTACGCCATCACGGCCGTGCGCATGGTACGGACGGATGCCGACGGCGCCCAGCACGCCGTGACCAGCGAATTCGAGACCATACCCGGCGTCGTCGAG
>CAYTYG010000254.1:3211-3636 GCA_964441515.1 uncultured Treponema sp. | reverse complement strand
GAGGACACAATCGAGTTTCTCAACTCCCTCAAGCAGCTCCGGCTGAAGCTTCCCAACGACGAGGAGCAGGGTACGTATCTCTTCGAGCTGGCGGGCCCCGCGGAGGTAACGGGCGCGTACCTGGGCCGGGATACCGGGCTTGAGGTCCTGAATCCCGACATCAAGATCTGCAACCTGATGGAGGGCGTGAAGCTGGACCTCGAGATCCAGGTGGACCTGGGCCGGGGCTACGTGCCCAGCGAGGTGAACGAGAAGTACATCGAGGTCGTGGGCACCATCCCGATGGACGCCATCTTCTCCCCCGTGAAGAAGGTGAAGTACAGCGTGGAGCCCACCCGCGTCGGGCACCGCTCCGACTACGACAAGCTCCTCCTGGAGGTCTGGACCGACGGGACCCTCAAGCCCGAGGACGCCCTGGCGGAGGC
>CAYTYG010000254.1:2959-3197 GCA_964441515.1 uncultured Treponema sp. | reverse complement strand
TCTTCGTCAACTTCGACGAGGGGGAAATCGGCGCCGACGAGGAGAACGACGAGGTAGAGGAGCGCATCCGACAGATCCTCAATACCCCCGTCGAGGAGCTCGAGCTCTCCGTGCGCTCTTCCAACTGCCTGAAGAACGCCAACATCAAGACGATAGGCGATCTGACCCGCAAGACGGAGGACGACATCGCCAAGACCCGGAACTTCGGGAAGAAATCCCTGCAGGAGATCAAGGACAA
>CAYTYG010000254.1:0-2949 GCA_964441515.1 uncultured Treponema sp. | reverse complement strand
GCCATCGGCAAGCAGCAGTTCGACGCGATCCTGCTCGACCTCGGCATGCCCGATTACACGGAGCTCCGGAACCACCTGAAACTTTCCATGCAGAAGGAAGAGTCGAATGAATCATAAGAAGAGCTTCAACAAGCTGAACAGGACGCCGGCCCACCGGAAAGCCCTGATGCGCAACATGATGACGGTCCTCTTCAAGCATGAGAGGATCGTCACGACCAAGGCCAAGGCCCTCGAGGTCCGGCGCTTCGCGGAGAAGGAAATAACCCGCGCCAAGGTGGATTCCGTGGCCAACCGGCGCCAGTCGGCCCGCAGGATCATGGACGAGGGCGTGTTGGCCAAGCTGTACAAGGACATCGGCGTACGCATGAAGGACCGCGCCGGGGGGTATACCCGCGTCCTGAAGCTGGGCTTCCGAAAGCAGGATGCCGCAGACATGGTCATCCTGGAGCTCGTCGACCGCAAGGCGGACGACGAGAAGGTTGCCAAGAAGGCGGCCGCCAAGGCCGCGAAGGCGGAAAAGGCTGAGAAAGCCGAGAAAGCCGAGAAGGCCGCCGAGTCCAAGGCCGAGAAAGCCGTAAAGAAGCCTGGGAAGCCCGCGAAGGCAGAAAAAAAAGCCGCCGAGCCCAAGGCAGGGAAGGTCGAGAAGAAGGCCGCCGAGTCCAAGTCAGAGAAGGCGGAGGATAAACCCGCCGAACCCAAGGCCGACGAAGGCAAAGCCGAGTAGGGGAGGAATGTATGTCCAAGGCTCATCGCGGTAAAGGCCTGCGCGACCAGACGGCCCGGGGGCGCGGAACTTGTCCCGTCTGCAAACGGGAAAGCGTAAAGGTCCTGTACGAGCAGGAGATCGAAGGCGCCAAGGTAAAGATCTGCAAGACCTGCAAGGCTACAATAGCCAACAAGAAATAGCGGAACGGCCGGCCCTTCGGCCGGGATGCGGACGGCCGCCTTCCGGGCGGCCGTTTGTGTTTTAGAGGCTGCAGGAATACAAGCGGGGGAAACGCACATCATGAAGAAAAAAGATTCGACCCTGGGCGCCGTCTACGGATTCGTGGCGTACGTCCTTTGGGGCTTGTTTCCCGCCTACTGGAAACAGCTGGAGTCCGTAGACGCGCTCCAGATACTGGCCCACAGGATACTCTGGGCCTCTGTGTTTTCCGTCCTCCTCGTGGCGGCGACGGGAAAGGCTGCGGCCCTGCGGGAAGTCTTCCGTTCCGGGCGCAAACTGGGGGCGGCTGCGCTTTCGGGACTCCTGGTGACGGTCAACTGGGGCACCTATATCTGGGCGGTGAACAGCGGCAACATCGTGGAATCCTCCGTGGGATACTTTCTGAGCCCGCTGATGACGGTGCTGGTCGGAACGACCTTCCTGAAGGAGAAGATAGACCGGGGGCTGGCCGTCAGCCTCGGGATAGCCCTGGTCGGTGTGTGCGTGCTCACGGCGGACTACGGACGTATACCCTGGATAGCCTTGGCCCTGGCCTCCTCCTGGACGGTGTACAGTTTCATCAAAAAGCGGGCCTCCCTGGACCCCCTGCCGGGATTCGCCCTGGAGACGCTCTCCGTCGCGCCCCTGGCAGCGGCCTTTCTCGTCTTCCTGCACCGGGCGGGCCGGGGGGCCTTCCTGAACGACGGCGCGCTCACCACGACCCTGCTTGTCTTCGCCGGTCCGGTCACCGCGCTTCCGCTGCTTTCCTTCGCCGCGGGGGTGACCCGGATACCCTTGTCCCGGATGGCGCCCCTGCAGTACGTATCCCCCACGCTCCAGCTTCTCCTGGGCGTCCTGGTCTTCGGGGAGCCCTTCGGGGGGACCCGGGCCGCCGCCTTCGCCTGCATAGCCGCGGCCCTGGCGGTCTTCCTCCTGACGCGAAGGGGGGCTCCCCCGGCGGAAACGGGTCGGACCCCGGAAAACGGGCGGGCGGCGCGGTAGAATCTCGTCCGGGAGCGGAGGGTTCCCGGTATTGGGGGAACATTGAGGACAAAAAGGCTCCGGCTTTCCGCCGCCGTTTTCCTCTGCTCGTGCCTCCTCTCCTGCAACCTCCAATTTGGAATTTTCGATCCCGCCGACGAGACCTTCGAAGCGGAGGATCGGCCCACCTTCGACCTTGTGACCCTGGAGGGCGGCTACACCTGCAAGCTCCTGAAGCCCTGGAACTACGACAAGCCCTGGAACCGTTGGCGCCGCTATCCCCTGGTCGTCTCCCTGCACGGGTCCGGGGGCTCCTACTACGCCCCCTGCATCGTCGGGGACGACGGGGAGATGCAAAACTATCCATGCTTTTTCCTGGCCCCCCACAGCGCATCCGGCTGGGGTAGCCCCGCGGCCTGGGTGACGGACGAGATCGAGGCTCTGGCCCGGAACTATCGCGTGGACGATGACCGCGTCTATCTCATGGGCTTTTCCATGGGAGGGTCGGGTTCCTACGATTTCCTGAACCTGGCGTACAACCGGCACGGCCGCCTCTTCGCCGGGCTCGTTCGCCTGGCGGGCTCCTACGTCTCCGTCCTGGCCGACGAAATCATGGACTCCACCTCGATCTGGTACCACGTCGGCACCGCGGATTCCTACGACGAGGGCGGGGAAAACTCGGGAACCGCCTACGCCAATATCCGGGACTACGCCCGGAACCGGCGGGCCGCGGAGACCGTGGAAACCGACACGGTGGGCGGTTTCGAGCGGGTCACGAAGACCCTGACCCTGCGGGGCGTCCGGATCCTGCGGATGAGCCGCTATTCCGGCATGGGCCACAGCGGGTCCGTTCCCTTCCAGGACCCCGGCGTCCTCGCGTGGCTCTTTTCCCAGTCCCTGGAAAACCGCTGATCCCGTGATTTTGTATGGATCCATACACCGGCGGAACTCCCGGACGGAGGAGGCCGAGATAGAATTCGGGAGGAAAAACCCGTTTGTTCTACCAAATCCCTTGGCGCGGGGAGGGTCTCCGGGATAGACTT
>CAYTYG010000253.1:0-4841 GCA_964441515.1 uncultured Treponema sp. | reverse complement strand
CTTTTCTTTTCCAACGCAAACTCTCCCCTAACACAAGCTACAGGGCCCTTCCCCGTGGACGAGGACGGCTGGGCTTGGATCACCGCAGGAGGCCCCGTGGCCTTCCGGCGGGGGGACAAGGGCCCGGACCGCCTGGTCCGCTATAAACCGGGCACGGGATCGGTCGACATTACTTCCTATACCTACAGCACGGAGCTGGATTCCATCCCCTTCGACTCGGACGACAAGCGCGTCCTGTCCTTCGACCCGGAAGGCAGGTACTGGTTCTTCTACGACCGCAAGTCCGGGCTCCTGTACAAGATGAGGACATGGTGGAAATGAGACGCGCATCCCGTTTCGCCGCGAACCGGGCGGCCTTGCTCGGTTGTCTGCTCCTTTTCGTCTCCGCCGCCGTCTCTGCCGATCCCGAGGGAGTCCGGGTCCTCTACTCCAGCGAGGGCGGGGACCGCCCCGCCTGGTCCGAGTCCCTGGCCGCGGCCCTCTCGGGCTCCCCCCTCCTGGACGCGGTGATCCCCGCCCCGCTGAGGATGGAAACCGTGGAGGCCGCCGCGCGCCTTTCCTGCGCCCTCGCGGTACGGGTCGTCACGTCCCTGACCCCGGGGCGCGACGCCGTCTCTCGATGGTCCGTTCTGGATCCCCTGACCTGGGAGGCCCTGGCCTCCGGCGCCGTCGAAGGCCCTCCCCCCACGGACCGCGAACTTGCGGAGTACTGGTGGATACCCGTGGTGGAGGCCGCGGAGAACGCCCTCCCGAGGGTGAAGAAGACCCTCGTGCGGATAGAAGGCCCTCCCGGGGCCGTCTTGGAGGGGCTTTCCCAGGAAACCCTGGTCATTCCCGATATCGGCTACATCGACATCCCCCTCCGCGTGCCGGGGACCTATCCCTGGCGGGCCGCCGCCCCGGGGTCGTATCCCAAGCGCGGGTACTTCGGAGCCCTGGAGCAGGGACAGACGCTCTCCCTTTCCCTTTCCCCCCTGCGGCGCTGGTCCCTGGAGACGAGCCTCGTGATGCTGCAATTCCCGGACTTCTGGGCCACTTGGAGATTCCGGGAGGACACGTTCTTCGTCCGCTTCGGCCTGTCCCAATACCTCTTCGGCGTCTATCTTCCCCCGGAGGACGACGAGGGCCGAAGCTCCGTGCTTCTTTCCCTGCCCCTAATACTGCCGGGGGCCGGCTTCGGAGTATACTTCCTGCCCCCCGACGCCGTGATCCGCCCCTACGCCTCGGCCACGGTCTTCGCCCGCCTCCTCCTGGTACAAGACGCCTTCGGCTTCGACCCTATAGCGCCGGTCGGACTGACGGGAGCGGGAGGGTTCGAGTGGAAGGCCTTCGAACGGGCGGCCGTGTTCCTGGAGCTGGGGGCCGTGTTCTATCCCTTCTGCGAGGGCTTTCTCCTGGCGTCCTCCCGAAGCTCGGACATCGGAGGGCCCTTCGGAATCCTGTACGGCGACGGGTGGCTCCTGGAGCTGCCCGTCCTGCGGCTGGGTGTGAGGTTTACGCTATGAGAACGAAGCCCCGTTCCCGTTCCGCGGCCCGCGCGGCCGCGGCCGCCATTGTAGCGGCGGCCCTTTTAACGGTTTCCTGCTGGCTCCCCCTTTTCGATCCGGAGGTTTCCGCCTCCGAGAAGCTGGCGAAGAAATTAGGGAATCCCATAATCTCTTTTACGTTGGAAGATGTTTCAAGGCATCTGGCCGACGACGGGTGGTTCGTTCCGGAACGCGGGGATTTCGAGGCGGCTTTGCCGTTCTACGGTTTACTTGTTAGGACGGAGGACTTCTTGGTGCATTGCACACCCGTGAGTTATTACGGTGATATTGGACCTTCCACTTGGTACGATAACGAAGTATTCACGATAGGAAACTCTTTCAAGAAACGACCTTTCGTTATTAGTTCGTCGGTACTCTCGAACCAAATCCTTATTTTTTCAAATAACACAACCCCTGTTATTTTTAGAAATATGTCAGATGTAATCTCCTGGGATGATGGAAATCCCTTACCTATAAACGGCGGCGTTTTGGGCGCGGGAGGCGTCAGTATAACCCAAGCCTTGGAAGACTCCAATGACAACCGTTCTTGGTGTTATATAAACTCCTCAACGGGGGCCGTGGAGTACTATACAATGTATCCATATCAATCGGGCTATTTAAACTTCCTCGATCCACCTCAAACCGAACTGTACTTCCCATACCTGGATTCCTTTTTCATCCCCGGAACCTTTCTCGATATGGGCATTTATCTTTATCTGTCCTGCGGGATGTCGGACGGCTCCTGGGCGATATACCGGTGGGAGAAGGCCTTCCCGTCTGAAAATCCCGTACGGTATCCAGCGGTCTATGGTCCCGTGATCGCAGGTCTTATGGACGGACGGCTCCTGGCATTCGACGGGATCACGACCACGGTCCTTTCTCCGGACATGAAGATGCTTTTTTCCTTCCCCTCGGGGAAGCTGCGGTTCGTGCACGAGCGGTACGACAGCGTGAATAATGAATCCGTATGCGTCTTTACCCGGACTGCTTTTTTAAGAAACTCTAACAACGACGACCGGGGGAAAGTTCGGATTGAAATCTTCGAGTTTCCCGCCTCACGGCTCAGCGAGCTCGGTTCCTGAACCGAACAAGGGACCGTGAGTCGCAGAAAAACGGTCTTCAAGAAGTCGATTTATTTCATAACCCCCCGTATCGTCTTCAGGAACTCCAGCATCGTGGCGTTTCCCTTGTACCGCGCCTCCATCTCCCGGAAGTATTTCTCCCGCGTCCCGGGGTCCCGTATCCGCGCGGCTCCCTCCACGATGTCGGCCGCGTTATAAAGGACTTCCTTCTCCCCGGCCGCCTGGTAGGCGGACAGGTAGTAGGCTACCCTCTCCCGCATGCCCGGCATCGCGGCCGCAACCGCGGGGTCCAGGAAAAATGTATCCAGTCGGGAGCGTCCGGAAACCTGGGCGGCCGTCCCCCCGGACGTCCGTATCCGCCTCTCGTCGGCGGAGAAGGATTCGTAGGCCCTACGGATGTTGGCGTAACGGCGCTCGGACTCCGCGAGCTCCGCCTCTAGCCTCGCCTTCTCCTCTAAAAGAGCCGCGGCATCCGCGGAGCCGGACCCGGAGGGAGCCGGTCGAACGGAACGGTCCTGCCGGAGGGCCGCGGTATCCTCCGAGGCCGCGAGCCGGGCCTCCAGGGCCGCGATACGGGTCTGGGTAGCGGTTTTGTACTCCTCGAAATCGCCGGAAAGCCTCCGGGTAGCCTGTCGGAGACCCTCCAGGGCCTGGGGTCTCTGATCGGCGTCCGGGAAGCGCGAGAGGACGGCGGAGTAGCCCAGGATGGCATCCGCCAGCCTGCCCGCCGCCCGGTCGGATTCCGCGGACCGGAGGGGCGCCGCCGCGGAAACCGTATCGGAGACGCGGCGGGACGCGGAAGCGGCGGCGGCTCCGGACTCCTTGATCCGCCGTAGAACGGAAGCCCCTTGGGAATCCTCCAGGGATAAGGACGTAAGGAGGTCCCGGAATGCCGTGTCCACTCCGGCCCAGTCGCGAGCCTCGTAGGCGGAGTCCAGGGCCTCGTAGGCCGAAAGGACGGCGGCATCCTGCACCACCCTCGCGCCGGAGATGCTTTCCGCCGATTGCCGCTCCAGGAACGCCTGTCCCTCGGCCAGTTCCGGAAGGGCGGTGAACATCCGTCGGTAGGCGGCTTCCGCGCGCTCTCCATCCCCGGACTCCCGGGCGCTCTTTGCGAGGGACGCCTCCTGGCGTATCCTCGTCACCGCGTCCAGGGCGTCCGTAATGCGAGGAGTGTCCACGGAAGTCCTGGAACGCGCCGCGGCCACGGCCTGCTCCACGAGGTCCACGGTGAAGAGATCCGACTCCCTGCGGCGGTTCAGACCCGGAAGAGCCGCCAGGGACGGATCGTCCATATATGTTCTCAAGGCCTCCGAGTTTCGGGTAGCGTCGTCGATCCGGCCCTCCCGGAGTGCCGCGCGGGCGGAGGCGTACAATCCCAGGAGCCGGTCCTCCGCGGCCTGCGCCCGCGCGGCCTCCTCGTTAAGCCTGGCCAGTTCCTCCTGGGTATCCCTCAGCCTGGCGGTCGTTCGGGCCCTCTCCTCCTCCAACGCGCGGTTCTTCTCGTCCAGCTGGGACCGGAGCTCCTGTTCCCGCCTGCGGGATTCGTCCAGTATGCGCTGCCGCTCGGTCGTCACGGACTGAAGGCTCTGCTGGTACTCCGCGCGGGCCCGGTCCAGGTTGGCCTGGATTGCCCGCATCTCCTCGTCGGCCTTACGCGCGAACGCGTCCAGCTCCCGCTTCATGGCCTCTGTCTTTTCCTTTTCGAAGGCTCTCAACCTATCCTGGATCGTCGCCGGGGTCAGTCCCGCCGCCAGAAGCCGTTGCCTCTCCCTCTCCAGCTCCTCCTCCAAGATCCGCCGGAGTTCCGCCTCCTTGGCCCGGATGCGGTCCTCGACGCTGGTGAGCAGCTGGTTTTTTTCCCGATCCAGGGCGGCCATCTTCTGCTGTATGGCCGTTATCTCCCGATCCTTATCCTGGATCCTTCCCTCGGCCTCCCTGCGTATCTCCTGGAGAAGCCGCCCCTCCGCCGTGGATATGGCGGAGGCCGGAATGTTTTCCGTGGATTCCGAGGCGTCGAACATCCGCCACAGTCCGAACAATCCTGCAGCCAGGATCGCCACGGCGAAGATGTTCACCAAGAGGGGGGCCGTGAAGCCTTTTTTCCGGGGCTTAACCTTCCACGTATCCGGTCCCGCGAGTATTCGGCTGGACCGGGCTACCAAGTCTATATGCTGGAGAATTTCCTGCTTTCGGCGGGTAATGTGCATGATGCGGCTCCGGGTCGGGAGTT
>CAYTYG010000252.1:0-4915 GCA_964441515.1 uncultured Treponema sp. | reverse complement strand
TAGAGCGCCGGTCTCCAAAACCGGATGTTGAGGGTTCGAGTCCTTCCTGGCCTGTTTCCCAATCCGTGCGGATCCGCCCGTCGGGACGAATCCGCTTAAGGAGCCGGCATGAGCAAGATCGTCCAGTTTTTCAAGGACAGCTACGCGGAACTCCGAAAGGTCGTATGGCCGAGCCGGGATGACGTCCTCGCGTCCACGAAGGTCGTGATCGTTTCCACCGTGATAGTCGCCTTTTTTCTCGGCCTTTTGGATTTCTTCCTGGTCCGGGGCATAGACCTCCTCTTCCGGTAATGGGGAAGGTGAAGGATGCCTAAGGCTTGGTACGTTCTCCATGTCTATTCCGGATACGAGAACAAGATAGAGAAAACCATCCGCATGCTTCTCTCCACGGGCGAGCTGGATGCCGCCGTCGTCACCGACGTGCGGGTTCCCAGCGAGGAAGTCGTGGACGTCAAGGACGGCAAGAGGCGCACCACGGCCCGGAAGATACTCCCGGGATATATCCTGGTCGAGATGGACCTTCCGGACGCGGATTGGAAGGGCGCTTGTTCGACGATACGGAAAATCACCGGCGTGACGGGCTTCGTGGGAGCCACACAGCACCACAAACCGGCTCCCATATCCCAGGAGGAAGCGCGCCATATCCTCCAGCGCTCCGGGGAGGCCAAGGGCGAGCGCGCCGCCCGGACGCGGCAGTCCTTCGCCCAGGGGGAGCAGGTCAAGATCATCGAAGGCCCCTTCGAGTCCTTCACCGGTACGATCGAAGAGGTCAGCGCGGAGAAGAGCAAGCTCAAGGTTATGGTCGGCATCTTCGGGAGGTCCACCCCCGTCGAGGTCGATATGCTGCAGGTGGAGAAGATATAAAAAATCGGGCACGGCGGCCCTTAGGGGGCGGCAGTCCTGCCCGGGGGATCTTTTAAAGCGGCGTCGGGTGCCTTGGCTTGTGTCGGTTGGGGGTGCTTATTCCTCTATCGGCACCGGGGCGGCCCGGACGCTTCTCATAGCGTGGGGTTTATCTCCGACAGATGGGAGTCCGCGGATTTGCCGCGGACGCTATCTCGGCATCCGGAGGATAGCCGAGTATACCACGAA
The DNA here is from genome assembly GCA_964441515.1 of uncultured Treponema sp. Classification (GTDB taxonomy): domain Bacteria; phylum Spirochaetota; class Spirochaetia; order Treponematales; family UBA12059; genus JAAYUR01. The sequence goes on along the minus strand of CAYTYG010000252.1, from coordinate 3,823 downwards.
AGGAGCAGAAGATGGCGAAGAAAAAGGTATCTGCGATCATCAAATTGCAGTGCCCGGCCGGCAAAGCGACGCCGGCTCCTCCCGTAGGCCCGGCTCTCGGTCCGCACGGGGTGTCCGCTCCCCAGTTCTGTCAGCAGTTCAACGACAGGACCAAGGGGATGGAGGCCGGACTCACGATTCCGGTCATTATCACCGTCTACATCGACAAGACGTTCACGTTCATCACGAAGACGCCGCCGGCGTCCGTGCTGATCAAGAAGGCCATGGGCCTGGAGAAGGGATCCGCCGTGCCGCACAAGGAAAAGGTGGGTAAGATTCCCCGGGCCAAGGTTGAGGAGATCGCGAAGGTGAAGATGGCGGACCTTTCCGCCAACGACCTCGAGGCGGCGTCCAAGATCATAGCCGGAACGGCCCGCAGTATGGGCGTTGAAGTGGAGTGGTAGGCCGATGAAACGCGGAAAGAACTACAGCGCGGCGGTCAAGAAGTACGACCGCTCCAAGGAATACGAGGCCGCGGAAGCCTGCGCCCTCGTGAAAGAGATGAAGTACGCCAAGTTCGACGAGACCGTCGAGGCCCACGTACGGCTCAACCTGAAGAAGAGCCAGACGGTCCGCGACACCGTCCTGTTTCCCAACCAGTTCCGGGCCGAGAAGCGCATCGTCGTCTTCTGCAAGCCCGACAAGGCCAAGGAAGCCCTGGCGGCCGGGGCCCTGGAAGCCGGGGACGAGGCCCTGATCGAGAAGGTCAAGGGCGGGTGGCTGGACTTCGATGTCGCCGTCGCGACTCCGGACATGATGAAGGACGTGGGAAAACTGGGTATGATACTCGGCCGCAAGGGCCTCATGCCGAACCCCAAGACCGGTACCGTGACCCATGACGTATCCGCGGCCATCGCGGAGCTGCGCAAGGGGCGCACGGAGTTCCGGAGCGACAAGTCCAACATTGTCCACATCGCCGTGGGCAAGGTTTCCATGGAGTCCGAGAAGGTCGGGGAAAACCTCGCCGTCCTCCTGGGCGAGATCGCGCGCAAGCGGCCGAACGACGTCAAGGGCGAGTTCATACAGTCCGTTTACGTGGCCGCCACGATGGGCCCCGGCGTGCGCGTAGCCGCCGTGAAGAACGAGAGGTAAGCCATGGCAATGCGAGCAACCAAACTGCAGCCTTCCAAGGTGGAGGCTATCGGGGATCTCAAGGCTAAGATCACCGAGAGCAAGGATTTCCTCTTCGCGGACTACCGCGGCTTGACCGTGGAGCAGATCACGAACCTGCGTAAGCAGCTTCGCGCGAAGAACACGTATTTCCACGTCGTCAAGAACAATTTCGCCCGAATCGCCTTCGAGGAGAGCGGCTATCCGGACGTCAGTTCCCTCCTGACGGGGCCGACGGCCGTCGCCTTCGCCTCCGCGGACTCCAACGAGGTCGCCAAGATCCTGGTCGACTTTTCCAGGGAAGCCTCGGTGAAGCTCAAGGGCGGGCTGGTGGACAAGTCCTTCTACGACAAGACCATGATCGAGGCCTTCTCCAGGCTGCCGGGCAAGAGCCAGCTTATTGCCATGCTCATGTCCGCCATGAAGGGGCCGATCAACAATCTCGTCTACGCCCTCAACGCCGTGCCCAGCAAGCTGGTGCGCACGCTGAAGGCCGTGGAAGATTCCAAGCGCTGACCTTTGGTCGGCGCTTGGAGCGACGAAGCTTCGCTTCGTCGATTTGGTAGGATGTTCGCGGCGGCGGTTTATCCGGCCTCCGCGGAACGATACGGCGTTCAGGCTTCGTAGCTGTCGTCCTGTCCGCCGAATTCCCGGCCCGGAGGGCCGGCGTCCTCCCTGGGGGGACGGAAAGCTTCAGCAAGGAGAAGATAATATGGCAGCGCTCAGCAAGGATCAGATTCTCGACGCCATCGCGAACATGACCGTTCTCGAGGTTTCCGAGCTCGTCAAGGCCATGGAGGAGAAGTTCGGCGTAACCGCCGCCGCCCCCGTGGCCGTAGCCGCCGCGGCCGGCGCCGGCGCGGCGGCCGCTCCCGCCGAGGAGAAGACCGAGTTCACCGTCGTCCTCAAGGGCGGCGTCCCCGCGGACAAGAAGATCGCCATCATCAAGGAAGTCCGGACCATCACCGGCCTCGGGCTCAAGGAGGCGAAGGATCTCGTCGAAGCCGGGGACAAGATCCTCAAGGAGAACGTCTCCAAGGACGAAGCCGAGAAGGTCAAGAAGCAGATCACCGACGCCGGCGGCGCCGTAGAGGTGAAGTAAGGGCTTGGCGATCGAATCTAGGATGTCTTCATACCCGCGGCCGTACCCGGCCGCGGGGCGCGGGTTCCGGGCGGAGTGTCGCCGCGGGACCCGTTCGTGCTGGTGGCCGGGCTGAGCCCGGATCGTTCGGCACTCCCCGCCGTTCGCGTCGGGGAGTGCCTTGCAGCGTACGGAAGAGCCGGGAGGTTTTCCCGCAGGCTGCAAGGAATGGGCCGCCCGCGCGCGGCGTATCGGACGCAGGTTAGTTAAAAAAGCTCGCGGATCGCTGCTCTCATAGGGGGGTTACGGATGGCCTATACCGAGAACAAGATAAAAAGAAAGTATATCGGCAAGGATTACGAGGAGGCGGTGGAGCTCCCGGACCTTATCAACATTCAGCTTTCCAGCTACGAGAGGTTCCTCCAGCGGGATCGGATCCGCGCCGGGGAGAATCCCTTCGAGCAGGGGCTCGAAGAGGTTTTTCAGGCGACCTTTCCCATCGAAAGCCCGAACGGCGACATGGTCCTGGAATACGAGCGATACTCCCTGGACGAGGAGTCCATGAAGTATTCCGAGATGGAATGCAAACAGAAGGGACTCACCTACGCCGTACCCCTGAAGGCCCGAATCAACCTGATCTTCCAGAGGACCGGGGAGATACGCCAGAAGGAGATCTACCTCGGGGACATACCCCTCATGACGGACCGCGGGACTTTCATCATAAACGGCGCCGAACGCGTAGTTGTGTCCCAGATCCATCGCTCCCCGGGGGTTATCTTCTGCCACGAAAAGGGCGTCTACTCCGCCCGCATCATCCCGTACCGGGGCAGCTGGCTCGAGTTCGAGATAGATCAGAAGAAAGAGCTTATCTACGCCAAGATCGACCGGAAGAAGCGAATCCTGGGCACCATGTTCCTCCGGGCCCTGGGATACGAGACGCGGGAGCAGGTCCTTTCCGCCTTTTACGCCACGAAGAAGATAGCCCTGTCCGACAGCCGCGAGGACCGGGAGGGCGCGGTCAACAAGGTGCTGGCCCGTAGCGTGTGGTCCGAGGGGTCGGAGGAGGAGAGCCAGAAGCTATACCGCGCCGGAGACAAGCTCCACCTCCACGAGGTGGACGAGCTGGTGTCCATGGGGGTCAAGGAGATCGAGGTCGTGGACTTCGAGCACGAGGACTCCCTCCACTTCGACATGATCCTGAACTGCCTGGAGCGCGAGGATATAAAGCTCGTGAAGGAGGACCCCTCCCAGGACGAGCCCACCAAGGCGGACGCCCTGGCCGCGGTCTACGCCACCCTCCTGCCCGGGGAGCCCATAACCGTGGAGAACGCCGAGCGGGACCTCCACTCCATGTTCTTCACCTCCCGCCGCTACGACCTCGGGAAGGTCGGACGCTACAAGCTGAACAAAAAATTCGACTACAAGAACCCCATCAAGGACTTCACCCTGGCCAAGGAAGACATCATCGCCACCATGAAGTACCTGATGAGCGTCTACTACGGCGAAAGCAACATCGACGACATCGACCACCTGGGCAACCGCCGGGTGCGGTCCGTGGGCGAGCTTTTGGCGAACGTCATGAAGAGCGCCTTC
>CAYTYG010000251.1:1083-4922 GCA_964441515.1 uncultured Treponema sp. | reverse complement strand
CGAGAAAGTCCTGGGCATAGCTCCCGGGGAGCTGCCGCCCGACCGCTTCTGGGACACGTCGATGTACCACCCCTTCGGCCTCCTCCAGATGGACGGCTCTACCGTCATCCGCGTGGCCCGCGCCAAGACGGAATCGGGAAGCCTCATGATCCAGGCCTGCGTGCCCCCGGAGGGCAGCGCCGTACAGGTGATGGAAGGCGACGCGGACTCGCTCCTGGCGGTCGTCGGGGAGGTCGGCCGGGAGGCCGTGGAGGGCGTCCGGGAAGCCTGCGCCGTGCTCGCCTTCAGCTGCGCTATGCGCGCGAAGATCCTGAAGGATCGCACCCCCGAGGAAGCCCGAATCCTCCGGGAAGCCGTGGGCGGGCTCGAGACCTTCGGCATCTATTGCTGCGGGGAATTCGCCCGTACGGCCGGAAGCCTGGGGACGCACAACGCCACCCTAACGCTCCTGGCGCTCTGACCATGGCCGACGCGAATCCGAAGCCCGGCCGCAAGGAGGTCGAACGCCTCGTACGCGACCGGGACGCCGCCCTTCAAACCGCCCGGGAGGCGATCCGGGACGCCACCCGGGTGACCCGGCTCCTGGCGATCCTCAACGAGCCGGCCCCGGCTAAGATACTTCTCGACCGCGTCCTCTCCACGCTCTCCGAACTCTTCATGGCGGACATCGGGGCTATCATCGACCCCGCGATGAGCGGAGCTTTCCGTCCGATCGCGTCGATAGGCCTGCCCGAGGACGAGGCGGAGGGGATCTTCGCCTCCTTCGACATGCCCCGGGCCTTTTCCGAACTCCGCGCCTCCGCGGCGCTCGGCCCGAAGGAACTCGAGGCGTTCCTCCTGGACCCGCGGCTAAGCGGCGGTCTCGGAATCGCAGGCCTCGCCTGGATACCGACGAATACGGAGGAAGAGGCCCAGGGAGCCCTCATCCTCATCCGGATCTCGGGCTCTCCCTTCTCCGGGCCCGAGATAGACCTGCTCTCGGCCATGGCGTACCGGGTCGCGGTGGCTCTCGAACAGCTCCAGTGGAGAGAACAGCTGGAAGCGATGGCCAGAACCGATCGGGAACTGGGCTGGCGCCTGGACCGCCTGGATGTTGCCCGCGAGGCGGTCCGGACTTTTCCCGATATCGCGGGGGCCGAGGCGGCTGCGATCCTGATCTACCTGCCCGGGGGCGTCCGCGAGCTTGAGGCGGCCTCCGAGGGCCTGGACGAGGGAGCCGCCGGGTGGATCCTCGGCTCCCAGCTTCCCGAGCCCGACGCGCTCTGCTTCGACGGCGAACCTCTGCGCCTGACCCCCGGCTCCGCCCTCTTCCCGCGATCCTCCTCGGCCCCTCCCTACCGCAGCATCCTGGCCGCCCCTCTCGACGGCGGAAGAATGTGCCGGCGCGTCCTCCTGGCCTTTCGTTCCCAGCCGGTCGCCTTCACCGCGGAGACGGCCCGCATCGCCGGCCTCTACGCGCGCAAACTGGCCGCCGCCTTCGAGAACGCGGCCTTGTACCAGGCCCTTCGGGAGAGCGAGGAAAAGGCCAAGGCCCTCCTGGGCAACATTTCCGACGTAGTCGCCGTGATCGAGCCCGACTTCATCGTGGCCTCCGTCGCGGAGGCCGTTCGGTCCGCGTGGGGCATGGACCCGGATTCCCTGATCGGCGCCCCGCTCCTGGACTTCGTCCACCCCGACGACGCCGAGAGCGCAAGAACGGGCATGGGAAAAACCCTCGAAAACCCGGATAAAACCGCTGCTTCCGTGCTCCGGCTCCGCTTCGGGGAGACGGAGCCCTGGCGTTCCTTCGACGTGATCTTCCGCAACCTCATCGTGGACAAGTCCATCGGGGGCATCGTCGCGACCTTCCACGACATCACCGAGCGCCGCATCCTGGAGAAGGAGCTTTCGGAATTGGCTCTGACCGATGCCCTCACCGGGCTCGCGAACCGCAAACTATTCCTGGACCGCCTGCGGGAGTCCCTCGAACGGGAGGCGCCGGACGCGCCGGCGCCTGCGGTCATCTACTTCGACCTGGACGACTTCAAGATCATCAACGACCGGCTCGGCCACGCGGCGGGGGACCGCACGCTCAAGGCGGTCGCGGACCGGCTCCGCGACTGCCTGCGCAAGGACGATACGCCCGCGCGGCTCGGGGGCGACGAGTTCACGGTGCTCATCGAGACGATCCGGGACTTCGAGATTCTCCGTAACGTGGTCCGACGGCTTCAAACCACGATCACCGCGCCGATCGCCCTGGAGGACGGAACCGAGGTCAAGGTCGGCTGCAGCGTGGGCATAGCCCTCGGGGAGCCCGGGGACGACGCGGACGGACTTCTACGGAAGGCGGACGCCGCGATGTACCAGGCCAAAAAGGAGGGCAAGGGCGGCTTCGTCGTCTTTCGTCCCGGGATGGACGGACGCGGACCGTAGGCGAACCGAACGGGTCGGAGGCGAAACCGGCGATCCAAACCCCGGACCGACCGCCGCGCCCGGCTCGGAATTCCCGGCAGGGCCCTCAGCCGCACTGGCATTCCATGCCCTTCTCGTCGCAGAACCCCCGGAGGATCCTCCGCTGTTCCCCGTAAAAGGAGTCCCGGCCGGAGGCTCCGCTCCCGGATTTCCGGCCGGCCCTTCAGGAAGGGATCCGTCGTCAGGGAAAAGTGGATTCGCCCCGGCTTCACCCTCGCGCGGGACAGCTCCCGCTCCAGGAGCTCCGCCGCGTTGGAGACCATCCGGGGACGGCTCCATTCCTCGTAGGTGGAAACCCGGCCGTAGCTCCTGCCCATCAGGAAGGCGTAGCAGGGGTAGCGGCAGCCGTGGGAACAACCCTGGGCGGCGTTGACGCAGTGGAATCCCGGGCCGCTCTTGTAGAGAAGCTTCCTGCGGACGATGCTTTCCATTCGGCCATTCTAGCGGTATTCTGGAATTCCTGGGAGGCTGTAATGGCGGAACTCGTACTGGAAGAGCTGGAGAGCGGCGTCCGGGTGGTGCGGGGACCCACCAACCTGGGAATCCTGGCGCCCGGGGACGGCACGGCCGTCCTCATCGACTCGGGCAACGACGAGGACGCGGGCCGCAGGCTCCTCCGCGCCCTGCAGTCCGAGGGCCTCTCCCTCTCCACGATCGTGAACACCCACTCCAACGCGGACCACTGCGGGGGCAACGCCTTCCTCCAGGCCCGCACGGGCTGCCGAATCGCGGCCACCCCGGAGGAGGCCGCCTTCATCGAGAACCCCCTGCTGGAGCCCAGCCTCCTCTGGGGAGGCGGCCCCCCGGCGGCGCTGCGGAACAAGTTCCTCATGGCCAAGCCCTCCCGGGTGACCGACCGGATCGCGCCCTCGGGACCCATCCCGGGCACGGGACTGGAGGCCTTTCCGCTCCCGGGGCACTTCGTGGGCATGATAGGCGTCCGAACCCCCGGCGGCGCCCTATTCTGCGCGGACGCCCTGGCCTCCGCGGAGATCCTGGCCAAGTACCCCGTATTCTACGTCTACGACGTCGCCGCCCAATTGGGCACCCTGGACTTCCTGGAGAACTTCGACGCCCCGGCCTTCGTCCCCTGCCATGCGGCCCCGACTCGGGACGTCCGCGCCCTGGTGGAGGCGAACCGGAAGGCCCTGTTCCGGGTCAGCGAGACGCTCCTCGAGATCGCCCGGGATAATCCCAGCTGGGAGGAATGCCTTGCCGCCCTGGTTCTCCGGCTCGGCATCGAGCTGAACCCCTCCCAGTACGTCCTCGTACACTCCTCGATACGGTCCCACCTGGCCTACCTCCAGGACTCCGGGGAACTCGTTACGGGATTCGAGGGCGGTCGGCTGAGGATAAGCCGCAAGGCTTGAAGGTTTGCCCCGACCCCG
>CAYTYG010000251.1:0-1031 GCA_964441515.1 uncultured Treponema sp. | reverse complement strand
CTATGACGGCTCGCCCTTGGCCGCCCGGGAAATCGACGGCCTGAAGGACGCCTTCCGGCGGCATTCCGCGGGGCCCTTCGGGAACCGCCCCCGCTTCGTACTCCTGGGTCCGGAGATCGAAGGTTCCTCCGGTTCCGGTCGGGTTGGCACCTACGGAACCATCCGGGGAGCTCCCGCCTACATACTTGGCGCCGTCGCGGAAAAGCCCTTCGCCTTCGAGGATTTCGGCTACTGCCTGGAGGGGATCATCCTGGAGGCGACGGCCCTGGGGCTGGGCACCTGCTGGCTGGGAGGAACCTTCGACCGCGCGTCCGCGGTCCGCAGTATGGGACTGTCCGGAGACGAAATGGTTCCGGCCGTCACGCCGGTGGGCCGGGCGGCGGACCGCCGGGGGCTTGTGGACGTGCTTATCCACGGAACGGGGGATACCCGGCCGCGGAAGCCCTGGGACGAGCTTTTCTTCTCGGGCTCCTTCCATACGCCCCTGGAGCCGGGGGACGATCCGTGGACCGCGGCCCTGGACTGCGTGCGGATCGGGCCCTCGGCCTCCAACCGCCAGCCCTGGCGCATCGTCCGGGAAGACGGACCCGGTTCCCCCGGCTTCCACCTCTATCTCCGGGAAGACCGGGCCTACAATCATATGCTGGGCCGGATACGCCTTCAGAACATGGACATGGGCATCGCGATGTTCCACCTCGAGGCCGCGGCCCGCGCCCTGGGGCTGCCGGGAGCCTGGAAACGCATGGAACCCGCCCCGATTCCCGCGGTACCGCCCCTGGCGTACGTGGCCAGCTTCGCCGGCGGGGCTTGAGTTCCCCGGCCCCGGGGCCGATCAGCCTTTGCGCGAGGGTCCCGGCCGGGCTTCCCGCTCCACCAGCTCCGGGAAATCGTAGCTCCGCTCTATGAAATACCTCAGGTCGAAGTCCTCGTGGGTCACCACGATTAGCACGGTCTCGCTCCTCGCCATGTAGTCCGAAACTGCGTGCATCACCCTGGCTCGGGTCTCGAAGTCTATGTGGGCGAAGGGTTCG
>CAYTYG010000250.1:0-4934 GCA_964441515.1 uncultured Treponema sp. | reverse complement strand
GTTTGCGTTGGAAAAGAAAAGGAAGGAATCCCCGTCATTTTGACAAGTTTCCATATCCGAGGGATAGCAACAGGCCAAGTATCCCCCTGCCGCCGGACCGCTGTTGTTTGTGAATAGCCAGTATCCGTAGCCCGTGGAGACTCCTTCCGCGTCCCGGAGCGTCCAGCCTCCGGAGGGGTAATAATCGGACTCCGAAGGCCCACCACCCACGGGAAAGGTATAACCACCACCCGAGTATGCCCATGCCGAGCTATACTGGTCATTGACGATGTTCATTCCGTCATTGCAAAAGGCAATGAAATTGTATTCTGAATACAGCGTCGGATCGGGCACGAGCCACTGACGGCCGCCGGGGGAGGTTATGCCCTCGGTAGTCGGTGTAAAAGTGTCCGGGTCTACGCTCGCCGATCCACAGATGATGTCCCCGTTCACGTCGACGGACAGCATGTTGTAGAACAAGAAGTTATCGATGGAGGACAGGAGGCTCATGTCGTTCCCGTCCAGGATCAAAAGCTTATGGACCTGGGGCGGGTTGTTCGTGTACGTGAAGTAAATACAGACGTAGTCGCCCCCCGAGGACCGAAGATACTCCACCAGGACAGTATTCGGGTCGTCCACATTGGGTTTCGTAATGAAGTGTCCGGATTCTTCGTACAGGAGCTCGTCCAGGTCCAGGACCGCGTCCGTGTAGGAGAGCCAGGAGGGAAAGATGTCCGAGGTGAGGAACTCGCAAGTGGAAAGCAGGAGGCAGGAAAGAAGGCAGAGCGGGAGAGCGATCGCCCGGCGGGAGAGGTTTCGGGCGGGGGTTCCGGCGGGAAACCTGGATTTCACCATTTTTTCAGGACCCCCAAGGTCAGGATGAAGGGCATATGTCCCTGCTCTATCCATCCCCTTTCCAGGAGCCCGGAGTCGAGCCCCAGGGAATAGGAAACCCGCTGGTCCAGGACGAGGGCCCAGGAGGGGAAATGCCATTCCCAGGAGAACCACACGGGATCCAGGATCGCGTCAAAGAAAAACCGTTTTTCCAGGTGCCCCCCTAGGATAAGGGTGGCTATCCCGGATGCACCGGTGCCCAAGGCCACGCGAAACCGGGCGTCCCGGGGGCGGAAGAGGTAGACCCCCGCTCCCAGGCGCACCTCGTCGTGCAGGACGGGGATGGAGCCCGGGCGGAAGGTGTACTGAATCCAAAGGGAATTGGAGGCCTTGAGATACAGGGAATCCGGGGCCAGGAACCTGCGGTATTCCGCGGTGGCGCCCAGGAGCCGGCCCGTGGCCAGCCCCAGGGAAAAGGACTCGGAGGCTTGGAACATGAGCTCGGGAAGCCGTATCTCTCGGTCTTCCTCCGTAAGGCTGAAAACATCGGTCTTGGGCCAAAAGCCTTCCTTGGAGACGGTCACCACCAGGGGATCCCCGGCGCGGAAGGCTACGAAGGGGGCCAGCAGTTCCCCGTTCTCCACGACCCCCGCCTCCCGGGCCCCCTCGCCGGAGCCGAAGGAAACCCGCGCCCCCTCGTCCCCGGAGACGAACCGAATACGGTAGTCGATGTGCCTTCCCGGTACGCGGCGGTCCTTCAGGGCGGCGGCCTCCTTCGCGACCTTCTTGGCGGAATCCTCCAGGAAGGCCAGGGCCGAGAGTCCCCCGTAGGCACCCTGGGAGTCCGCGGCTATCAGGGCGCCGTCCAGGGCGTCGTACACAGCCGCGTGCCATAGAAGGCGGCCCTGGGAGCCGGAGAGGGTGCAGCGTGCGAAGGCGGTCCAGCGATCGCCGCCGGCCTCCGACACGGAGCGGGCTATATCCGCCTCCGTTCCGCCGGTATCGGCCGGGGCGGGCCGGGCCGAGGCCGTAAACCCGGCCGTGGAAAGCTCACGCAGGAGCGCCGCCGCCAGGGACTCCGCGAAGGCCTCCGCGCCCTCTCCCTCGGAAAGGACTACGACCGCCACGGACTGCTCGTACTTGGGTCCGTCCTCGACCCCCGGAATCTCCGCGGCGCGACTCTTCTGCGACCACGCCGGAAAGGCGGCCAGAAGGAGGGCCAGGATGCAGACGGGGCAAGAAGGGTTTCTCATTTTTCGTGCAGAACCTCGGTACCGTCCCAGCCCGGAGAGGGAGGATTCCGCGCGTACGCCTCGCAGCGATCCAGCATGAACGCGGAGGCGTAGTCCTCGGAACCCAGGATGGAGTTAACGGTTCGGAAGAGTTCCGCCGCTTCCCGGAAATTTCGGCCGTAGTAGAGCTGCAGGGCCTTTTCGTGCAGGGGCCAGGCCCGGGTCTCCGCGCCTGAAAGCTCCTTTCGGACCGTGAATACGCGAACCCCGATCTGCTTGCCCTTCACGGCGATCTTGTCGATCTGGCGGCAAGGTACGTGGTCCTTCACCTTCATCCACGCGCTTTCGGAGATCAGGATGGGCTGGCGGTAGGTCTTGGTCTGGCCTTCCAGCCGGGAGGCGAGGTTTACGGAATCCCCGATGACGGTATAATTCATCTTCTTGTCGCAGCCTATGTTCCCGACGGTGACGACCCCGTAATTGATGCCGATCCCCGAGGGGAAGGGTGGCTTCCCCCGTTCGACCTGCTCCTCGTTGAAAATCTTGAGGGCGTCCACCATGTCCAGGCCCGCGCGGACCGCCCGCAGGGCGTCGTCCTCGCGGCGCACCGGGGCGCCGAACACGGCCATGATGGCGTCCCCGATGTATTTATCCACGAACCCGCCCTGGGCGTCGATGACGTCCACCATGGCGTCGAAGTAGCGGTTAAGGCAGGACACGAGGTCGTCGGGGCGCATCTTTTCGGAGATGCTCGTGAAGCTTCGGATGTCCGAAAAGAGGATGGGCAGGACGCGGTTGTCCCCGACGAGGGCTTCCTCGGGATTTCCGAGGACCTCGTCCAGGACATGGCTGGGGACATAGAGCTGGAAGACGTTCCGGGTTTTTCGTTCCCGAATCTCCGCCATCTTTGCGGTGAGCGCGGATCTCCGTATGCTCTTGTAGGCCATCTCCAGCTGGTCCAGCATGATATTGAAGGTGTGGGACAGCTGGCCGATCTCGTCCTTGTACTCCACGGTCACCCGCTCGGACAAGTCCCCGGAATCGTAGATCTTGCGCATGGCCACGGCCACCTTGGCCAGGGGGCGGGTCAGGAAGCGCACGAAGAGAAGCAGGAACAGGGTTGAGAAGACCAGCGCGGCCGCGAGGATGGCGAGGGTCGCCCGGGTGATGGTCTCGACATCCCCGTAGAACGCGGACCGTTCCTCCGTTACCAGGACATACCAGCCGAAGGGCGGGAAGGGGAAGCCCGAGGCCACGCGCTCCACCCCGCCCAGGGTAAGGTTAAAAAAACCGCGGGAACCCTGGAGGTAGAGTTCCCGGACGCGTCCGATCTCCCCCGGGGACGGCTCGACCGCGGAGGTCCTAAAGGCGGGTTCTCCGTCCGCCGTGAAGCCCAGGATGGCCTCGGTGCCGCTGCGCACGATGGAGAGCGCGAAGGACTCGACTCCGGCCTTGGCTGCTGCCGCCATGTCCGGCCGGTCCGCCATGGCGTTTTCCACCAGGAGGTTCCACTGGCTCTCCGCGTACTTCTCCAGCTCCGAGGCCTTGAAGTCCAGGAAGTCCCGGGCCACCCGGGTGACGGAGCGGGCCGCCACGAAGTAGGAAGACATCCCCGCCAGGACGATGGACACGACGAGAATCGGAAGCACCACAAAGGTTATTTTTACGCGTATGCTCACATTACCACTATAAAGACTGTAATCGGAGGGTCAAGCACCCAGGATAAAAAAACCGTTTCGGCGCCGGACCGGCGCCGAAACGGCCATTCGGGTATTTCCGCTTCCTATCTACCGCGGGTTCCGTAGAGATACCGGAAGTAATCCATGTCCGTGGAGAGGGTTTTATTGAACTTTGGAAGAGTCTGCTTATAGGATTCCAGCGCCCGCCAGAACGAGAAGAACTGGGGGTCCCGGCTGTACGCCTCCGCGTATATCCGGGTGGCCTCCGCATCCGCGCGGCCCTTGATGGTTTCGGATTCCGAATACGCGCTGGAAAGTATGGAACGTTTCTCGTTTTCCAGCTTCCCAAGCCACTCGGCTTTCTTTCCCTCGCCGAAGGAGCGGAATGCCTGGGCGATCTGCTTGCGCTCGCTGATCATCCGGTTGTAGACGCTCTCCGTGAGCTCGTCCGAGTACTTGATCTGCCGAACCTGGACGTCCAGGATTTCTATTCCGTATTCCGGGGTAAGCTCCTGGGCCACCTTCAGCATCTCCTGGGCCAGGGAACGGCGCCCCTTGCTGATCGTCTCGTGGACGATCTCCGTCTGGGTCAGCTGTCCCAGGGCCTCCGAGCCTTCCACGTCCCCGGTCTCGAAGCTTTCCCGGCTCTCGGTCTGCTGTATCTCGTTGGTGTTCCGGACGGCCTCCCGGAGGTAGTTCTGGGTGATCACGGTGCGCACCGCGGAGTCGATCACGTTGTCCAGCCTGCCGTAGGCCTCCTCCAGGGAGGAGACGGAGGCGTAGAACTTCACGGGATCGGATATCCTCCAGCGGGCCGTTGTATCCACCCAGATGAACTGCTTCTCCAACGTGGGGATGCGCTGGGGCTCCCCGTCCCAGGCCTGTATCTTTTTGGGATAGACCACGACGTTGTCTATAAAGGGGGTCTTGAACTTGATCCCCGCATCCCGCTGGGTGGAGACGATTTCGCCGAAGCGTACGACCACAGCTTGGTATCCCTCGTTCAGGATATAGAAGGGGCCCGTGATCACCAGCAGGACGACCAGGACGGCCAGGACGACGATGGCTGTGATGAGTTTTTTCATTTTTTGCCTCCATCGCCTAAAGCCTTGAAGGGGAGGAAATTCCCAAGCTCCTTGTCTATGAGATCCACGGAGGTCTCCCCTTCGAAGACCTGTTCCACCATCTCGTAGTAGAGCCGTTCCCGGGT